>JAEOUN010000051.1 GCA_016839245.1 Candidatus Thorarchaeota archaeon | reverse complement strand
AATATGTAGAACCAGAAGTGACTTCGCTAAAAACCACGATGAAAACACGCCCGAGGTTTAGAGGAACAAGAGGAAGATGCCCACATTGTGGAGAGTCTTTCAAATATCCAAGTCATGATATCTCGCCAGCAAACACAGTAAGATGCTTGAATTGTAAAAAGGAATTCTATCTTGAGTCGGATGATTCTTTATTGAAAAAATTCGAACATCCAGAAGGAAGCATAGACTGAATTCGATGACTTAGCTATATTCTATTCAGACTGATAAAAAAAGATGAGTGGACGGAAAGAATCCGCCACTTGTATAATTTTAACTATGCAGCCTTACTACCTGGTGGAACTCCATCGACTCTTACGGGAAGCCAGCGTCCAGACTCATCACCCTTCTCTATGGCAATAATCATTCCATGACTCTCGATTCCCCCGATCTTCTTTGGTTCAAGATTAACCAAGAAGAGGGCTGTCATATTGATGAGTTCCTCGGGTTTATACTGGTCAGCGAGTCCTGTAATGATGGTTCGCTTCTCAGATCCAATATCCACTTCAAGTTCTAGGAGCTTGTCCTTTTGGGGTACTTTTACACAAGTCAAAATCTTGCCTGCTCGTAAGTCTAGCTTCTTGAAGTCATCAAATGTGATAATTTCCTTTTCTTCCACTAGGGGTTCACCTCTTTGAGCTGCTTCAGCAGCCTTTATGCGGTTATCAATGACAATCTTTAACGACTCTAGGAAGTCATCATCTATCTTTGAGATTACTGGTATCGGATTTATAATCTTGGAACCAACCTTTGGACCTTCAAGGGCTTCGTCCAGAGGTACCTTGTGAATATCAGATCCATCGAAACCTAGTTGTCCCCAGACTATCTCAGCGACTCCTGGCATTATTGGTTCAACAAAGATCGTTAGAGCCTTGACGAGAGCAACTGCATTGTACAAGACTTCACCACACTTGATCTTGTCTTCCTTGATAAGTGCCCATGGTTGATTCGACTGGAAATATTCGTTCCCAATTGAAGCAATTCTTAGAATCTCATCTGAAACTTTCTTGAGTTCATATTCGTTGACAGCATCAATAATGGTTTCAATGGACTTCTTAACCTCAGCCTTTAGTGAGTCATCAAAAGAGCCCTTTGGAACTCCGCCAAAATGCTTCTCTGTAAAGTGAAGCGCACGATAGATGAAGTTACCTAGAGTACCAACCAATTCTATGTTGACTTTCTCTGCAAAATTAGTGAAGCTAAAATCGAGGTCTCTCGTTTGACCTGTAAAGGACACCATATAGTATCTCAGGTAATCTGGATCAAGACCCTTGTTCAGATAATCATCCAGAATCCAAACGACATATCCCCTGCTTCTACTAAAGTTGTGATTTCGAATCTTCACCATTCCTGACGCGACAATAGCAAATGGCAGGTTGTAATTGCTACCCTTGAGCATGGACGGCCAGAATAGGCAATGATGATAGACAATATCCTGACCGATGAAATGGACTAGTTTTCCCGGACCAGGAAACCAGAATTTCTTCCACTCATTAGGTTTGTTAATCTTCTTTGCCCACTGCTCAGTTGATGATATATAGTGTATAGGAGCATCAACCCAGACATAGAGCGTAAGGCTATCATCACCGGGATATTTAATACCCCAATCAAGATCTCGTGTAATGCACCAGTCTTTGAGACCATCATTGATCCACCCAAGTGCATAATTTCTGGCAATCTTTGTACCGTCAACATCCTTCAGATAGTCTTTCAGAAATCCTTCGAATGATGAGAGCTTGAAGTAGTAATGCGTTCTCGTAATGGTTCGCGTAGGAGAACCGCAGATAGCACATCGAGGATTCAATATCTCTCCAGGTTCAAGGTAGCGTCCACAACCTTGATCACATTCATCACCTCGCGCATCTACATGGCAGTAGGGACACTCACCACGAACATAGCGATCAGGAAGTGATCTACCACAATTGTCGCAATAGGGTGACTCAAGTTCCTTTGGATAGATATACTCATTCTTCTGGAGCTCTTTCACTATCTGAAGAGTACGAGCTATATTTTCAGGATCATCCGTAGTACCATAGTTATCAAAGTCAACCCGCAGCCGAGGGAAGGTCTCTAAGTAATGCTGATGGTATTTTGTATAGAGTTCCTTGGGACTGACGCCAGCAGCCTCTGCAGCTGTCACAACGGGAGTACCATGTGTATCTGAACCACAGACGAAAGTGACATCCACTCGCATTTTTTTAAGGAGTCTAACAAAAACATCTGCGGGGATATATGTCCGAAGATGGCCAATGTGCATCTGCCCACTAGCATATGGTAGTCCACATGTTACAAGTACTGGATCTTTAGTGGGATAGTGTCTCAGTTTTGTCACACTCCTGTTTGATTTTGTTGAAACCTACTCCTCTCTGATTGCGAATGTCTCTGCAGAAAAGAAAGGTACTCTGCTCCACCATAGCCTCTATTAGCGACCGATGATAGGGATTTTTCACAATTTCTTTCTTTGAGTTCTTTTCCCGCCTTTAGAAAGTAGGTTGCAAGTTGACTAGCGTCTGTGAATATAACTCTAACGATAAATTCTACAACTATAAAGAAGGTGAATTGGAAATTATGAATCATAACCTTAGAAGGAGGATTTGCTGCGTAATTATAGGAAGTTTAGCACGCACAATACATGTGTGAGGGGATTTCAAGGAAAGTGATTTGCAAATGAGTATCGTGAAAGATGTTGCGCTCCTATCATTATAGGAGTGAATGGTGGATTCTGTGACTCTATTCCGACAAGCATATGATGCTTTCATTAGAAGAAATCATAACAGTGTTCAAGAGGTGAATACAAGATGACGATAGATTGGATGTCTGCAATAGAATCAGTTCCACTGGATTGGCTCCTAGAAGAGGATAATCCTCCTGTCAAATATTTCACAATGAGAGACCTCCTTGATTGCACAGAAAAAGACTCAGAGCTGATTCAAGTAAAAGAGAGAATTGAAAGTTACAAACCGATCCAAAAAATCTTCGATAGACAAAATACGGAGGGTTATTGGGAGCCCAGTTATGCACCATATCTTCCAAAGTATAAAGCATCATATTGGCAGCTCATGCTGCTGGCAATGTTTGGTTTGAAAAAAGACAATCCTAGAATAAACCTTGCATTCAATCACATTAAGAATTTTCAACATCCAGAGGGCGGCTTTGTAATATACAATGAAGAAGGCGCAAGGAGAGAATATGAGTTTCTTCAAAAACGAAACCTAAAGAAGAAGAAAGAGTACTCAGACTTCGAAGAATGGGCACCATTGAAAATTAAGGAGATGGAGCTCTCTTGTCTCACTGGAAATGTCAGTCTTGCTTTGATTAGATTGGGATATCAAAAGCACATAGTAACAATGAAAGCACTCCAGTGGCTATTGAAAATCCAAAATACAGATGGTGGATGGTTGTGTCCATACTGGGGAGCTCATAAGAATGATACACATGGATGTTTTATGGGAACAATCACTCCTCTTGATGCATTTTCTGAAGTTCCTGAGAGTCAACAGAATAGAGAGATGAGACATGCAATTCAACGAGGAGCAGAGTTTCTTTTGATGCATAGACTCTACAGAGCAGATCACCACAGCTTTGGGGTCATTGATAAGAGATGGCTAAAGTTTTGCTTTCCTCAGTTCTTCTATGATGTTCTACGCGGACTTGAAGTTGTAACAAAGTTGGGCTATGCATCAGATAGCCGGATAGATGATGCATTAGGTGTCCTCCTTGACAAACGCAACGATTCTGGGCAGTGGTTCATGGAGTGCTCCTATTCAGGAAGGATTCATGGAACTATTGAGTTAAAAGATAGACCTAGCAAGTGGATTACTCTTTGCGCGCTGAAGGTACTGAAACGAGTCATTCAAGAGAGGGGAGAGATGCCAACTCCTCCTTTTAAATGAATTAGAACATGTGTTCTATCATTTCAAGAGAAATGAAGCTCTTGTTTAAATGCTCAGAGGTATACTATTAATCAGAGTTGATTCGTGCGAGTAGGTGTGTGGATTGTCAACACTTTTACCTCTCACTATTGCGATAGGCTTCATAGCAGTAATCCTCTTTGGAGCTGAAGTAGTTGATAGGCTCAGAAAAAGGCACAAAGGTGATGTCCCATCAAGTGTACTAGAGAGGAGAGAGAAGAAGTATCCCTATAATACTCCATTATTGCCTCTAGATGTGCGTGTAAAAGCTGGACCAGGATACTCAGGAGTTCCAGATTTTTCATCACCAATCCCTGAATTAGATGATAGGGATACTGGTGTAATATAAGAAGAATTGTAAAGATCTTCTTGGATGACAATTGAAAATCATTATTGATTTAGTAGGGCATTTTGAACTTCAGAACTATTCTCCAGTGTGTTGATTTTCAATCTATGCTTTCGCAATAAGGTTCGCGTTCCCTTCGATTTACCAAGTTTTGTATTTCTAATGGGCATAGCAATCACATCATAGATTTGTATCGGATAGGGGTGGGGGACAGGCCTAGGGGAGCCAGCCCCCACTTTGTCTCAGATGCCGGGAGGTGCACGGAGACAGCGAATTGACCTCATTGAATAATGAGGAGCGTAAAGATGTCAGGAACTCGCATACAGATATCGGAGGCTCATGGCGTCCTGATCTGTAGGTTCACGGTCACTGTCGAGTAATCCATAGAGAGTGTGTAATACTTCGGCATTCTTCTGGAGGGTAGATGTTGGTCGAGTTTGTCCGGTCATATTCGCGTTCTCCATATATTCATATTTCGTGATACAACTGACCTTTACTACGCATGGAAATTAAATAAAGGTAAGTGTTGTCAGCCCATTATTTACGTATTACACTGGAAACACATGGAGAATGTCTAGACAACATACATACAGAGTACATCTAGAAGACCAGAGAATGCGTTCTAGTGCACCCCAAAAGTTGGGTTCCACGCGAAGGATAGGGGAGAGAGGGTATAGAAAAAGCCAAGATTTTCCAATTGGAGAGTTAGTGCAAGTATTAGAGATTGGAATGATTGTGGATAGTCTTGTCAATGATTTTGCAAAAATAAAAAGAGCATAGAGTATGTACCTATACTCTATGAATTTTTGATGATGATCAGACTAGACTCTTTGCTTCATCAATCCATTTCTGAATTTTTTCCACACTGAATGTGTATCCAGCAGGGACTCTGACATCGCCTTCGGTCAAAGCAGCTTCAATCTTTTTATAGAGTTCTTCAGCATTTGCTGCAGCTAGAGACTCGAGATCTTCCATACCAGTAGCAAAGACAATAGCCTCTGCATCCTCTTCTGATATAGTATCAAGCCAAGAAAATCTACTCATGGCAATCCATCGGTTAGCCTGTTCAACATTCACATCACATATCACAGCAATCCGTTTAGGGTCCTCACCTAACAGTTCTGCGATGGTTGAGATACCGGCATCCCGAAGAAGCTTTCCATAGACTTTCCCAATTCCTTCAATGGTTTCAACTGGTAAGTCCTCAGGTGCAGCAGCAGGTTTCTCGACAGCAGGTATATACTCCTCAGCATGAGTTGTGTTGGATTCTGGAAGAACGGTCTCATCTGGTATTGGTTTTACCTTGGGTACTGTTTGGAACTCATCTGCAGTATCAAGGATACAAGCAAAGACAATTAGAATAAGTGAAACACCAAAGACGACCAAGGACATAGTATAGTCGTAAGGCTTTACAAAGACCAACGCAATGATTGCAAGGGGGATACCAATAACAAGTGCAATAACAGCTCTTTTATCACTGAACAATCCAGGACTCAATAGACTAATCTCCATCAGAAATGATGTCCATATGATGTAATGAATACACCTATGATGGATTGATGGAAGAAGGTTTCAACGAACAAGAGTGCTGGTTAGTACTCATCTTCTTCATCACTGTCTTCCATAGTCCTACGATCAATAAAGGGGCCTGCAATTCGTCCATCTGGAATATGACCATTTACGACTTCCAATTTATTGTCTTCAATAGCATCCATGACTAATTTATACGCGTGGGATTCTTCTATTCCACAGGTAGCCATCCCCTTAGCAAGAGCCTCCAAGCGAAATCCTTCGCCGCCTTCAATCTGTTGTGCTGTTGATACCAAGCATTTCATTTCCTTGGGGAAAACAACATCCTTACTTATTCGATAGTTCTCAGTCAGGAAGCCATCCAAGAGATCATAGAAGAGATTCTCAAGGATTCTATAATGCTCCTCATCCATTGTTGTAGATTGAACCTCAGCATATTGATCATCAAACATCGCGCCTACTGCACGACCAAATGCTTCCATCCCAGTCTCTTGGTACTTGGAGGGGGGTCTCACGGTTATGAATGCAACAATAAGACTGCGAGTTGGGATTGTACTGATGATATCAGAGATAGGAATAACATTGAAGTCCCAATGTTTCTCATCCATTTTAAATTCAGATCTAAAGTTAGTAATTGCAGTTATGAAGGCAGAAACCATGGCTTCCTCAAATCCGCCTCGGAGAGTCTTTGAATAGATAGGAAGCCCGCTATCCTTGTGAAGAACAAGAATGCCGAGGATGTTTGAGACATCATCAAATCGTTTCTTGACCTGTAAAGCAGCAAGATTGTTTCGCCGCTTACGAATGTTGTAAGTTCGAAGTCCGATGACTAGACCAAAGATTGCTACCAGAGCTATTCCTAGACCTGATACTATTGGTGTCATTCTTAGTGTGAGATTATCATCCTTGACAAATGAACGTGAAAATGTACCTTCAGCAAGTTCGTAGTTATCTTTGTCCATTTGAATTTCTATCAAGTAATCTCGTGTATTCAAGTAAAGCGGAATAGAGTATGTAGCAGAATACACACCATCAGTATCACTCTCTTCCATAGGTAGGAACTCCCCAGAACCAGTTGCAGACAATCTAAATGATACTGATGCTTCTGTAACAGGAGTAGAAGTACCTTGAACCGTCAATCTTATAGTAATATCAAAAGATTTGCCTTCAGTGGCACGTAGATTTGAGAGAATTTCTACTTGAACTGGGACAGGGGTAACATCTAGGATGAATTGGGTTGAACTGATTGCATAATTTACCTCTTGGGCAGAAATCGTTAACGTCCATCGACCAGTCCGTTCAGTATTAATTACTATAAGATATCCTTCATCTTGTTCTATGGCAGTCCAAGAAAATCCTATTGTTGGAGAGGCTTGTAGAGAGATATTAGCCAGAGATATGCTTTGATTTGAATCAGTACGTATATAGTTAACAAGCAGTTCATATTGATTTGAAAACATGATAGAATCTGAAGATAGCCCATTGACAAGCTTTAGAGTTGTAGGGATTCGTTGAGCACCTAGAGTATAAGCAATAGTAGCACTCTGATATCCTGATAGACTGGCTCGGAATATACAATCATAAGTGCCAATTTCAAGAGGAGTTATTGTGACTCGATAGAGACCATCATTAAGATCCTCAAAATCAGAGATTGAAACTCCAGGTGATGGATTCTGTACTGAGAGGGTGGCACCTTCAATACCTTCAAAGGTATCGCTTTGATATTGCATGTAGACAGTATAGCTTTGATCTATGGAAATACTTGTGCTAGCATTTAGTAGAATAAGGTTAGTTGGTATCGCAGTAGCAGTAATTGTAAAGAGCGCAAATAATGTTTGATGGTTAAGGAGAGATGCTTTTAGTAGAATTGTAAAAGTATCTGCAGTAGTAGGATGTAATAACATAGAATAGAGACCATTTGTTTCATCCACGGGATCATAAAAATTCAATCCAGTTTCTGGAACAACGCTTTCAACGGTGATATTTGCATTTTCTAATCCATATCCAGTACCATTTACATAGCTAAGGACTAAACGATAGTCACTGCCAAAACTAACAACACCAGCAGTACCATTCAAAATTGTAAAGCTCGTTGTTATCTCTCCGACAACCAAGAAAAATGAATTTGAAGCACTTTGATAATATTGCTTGAAAGCGGCTATTGTAACAAGATATGTCCCTGACATTGCTGCACTAAAGGTATAGGTATAATTTCCTTGGCTCATTATTCCTAGTTCCCAGCTAAGCATACCAGGTGTCCCTGTATAGATGATTTTAATTTCAGCATTCTCTATCCCAGTCCCATCCGTAGTCTGATATGAAAAGACAGTAGTATGAGTGTCTGTAAGTCCTATCTCAACACTATTTCCATGAGAAAGAAGTAGAGTAGTAGCGACATCATTAACGACAAGTACGAAAACAGTACTTGCGGGTTCAACACTTTCTCCAATTGCAACAAAACGAATGGCATAGACACCAGCAGATTTTGGCGTTAATGTGACGGAGTGGTTACCGGGCTGACCAATCACAGGATCAACCGATGTATAATTCAGCCCAGCTGGAGGTGAAACACTATCAATAGAAACAATTGCTCCCAGAACCGGATCACCATGTAAATTGGAGTAACGTAGTACAAGATTATAGTCTTCACCTATATCTACTCGGGCAGAGGATTCACCCATTACGAGCAACGTGCTGGCGGAAGGAGAAACAATCAAAGTAAGTAAGAGGATTTTCGATTCATGATATGGCTTTGAGAAAGTCACATTCAGGATATAAGTACCTGCAGGATTTCCATTCGTATCAAGGGTAATGATAAAGAAACCAGGGGAAACGCCTTCTGAAACTGACCAATATCCGGCAGTCCAGTTTATCGTAGCGATAATATCAGACTCATTGAGAATGGGATTCCAAGACGACGTTTCCGAATCATACTTTTCATAATGGAAAACTAGTTCGGTAGTTGAATCCCAAGATGCTGAAGACCATGGCGCGTTGGGCGATGATAGCCTTGCCACCTTCGTGGATAGTATAAAGAACTCTGAGGAAACAAAATCAAAGTATGATTTTGTCGCATTCACAATGACTTTGTACAATCCCTCATCAAGTACTGATGTATCAAAGTCAGCATCCCACCAATTTCTGGCAGGATTTGATTCAAAGGTTATGATACTTGTTGACCAATTTCCTACAATGGTTGCGCTTTCCATCAAGTATTGGCCAGTATCTGTATCTCTGAAACGGATTCGACCAAGAATAATCTCACCAGTGGCTGCTTCAATCGTTGCATCAACAGGGATGAGTTCAGCACTATGATAAACAGCAAAAGGTTCGATATTAAATGCAAACTCAGTTCCATTTGACCAGAATATCTCAATCTGCCAGTTGCCTGCTTGAGATGAATCAATAATCTTTGATGTTCCCTGAATTACTCCATCGATACCACCATCAACAGATTCACTAAACCACAAGGTTCCATTAGATACATACCATGAGATATCAACATTGTCTAGTGTAGATGGCACATTTTGCGATGTTTGAATTGAAATCATTGGGCGTGTTTCATTACCTGGTCTGAAGATTGAACCGGAAATCCATCCGGAATCAAAAATCTGCACATCAATATTTTGAGCATAATTTGGTGATTGAAATATGATCTCAAACCATCCTAGAGTAGATAGAGCTGATTCTGGAATTGAAAAGTAATTGGAATAGAATGTGCATTGTGATGATATATCAGCAAGAAATGGATCCAAAATTGTTGTGTTTTCCCAATCAGGCGGATGATATATGAGTAATGTATTTTCCTCGTATCCGACCAGCGAACCAAGATATGAAAAAGTCTGAATTGTAGTACTTTGACCATGCACAACATCGTATGATACGCCTTGCTTCGTAATATCAGTCATGTAGCTACTATAACTGAACCGATGGGATAGTAACCGAGATTCATAGGTAAAAGTAACAGATTTGTTTGCACTTATAGAAATAGGAACTTGAGCATCCATCCAGTATGTTGGATTGATTATTTGCGCACTCCCTATACCGGAACTTCCTGTTATTGGTTGAGAGTCTTCGTCCGCATGAAATTGAAGATCAACAGACTCAAAGGAAGGAGAAGTAGCACTTACAAATCGGAGATTATCAATATAGGCTGTGATGTAGACTGTATTCGAAATACCCTCGGGTAATGAATCACCATTATAATCCTCATCAGCATTCAAGGCCAATGTTTCATCAATCACTAAACCAACCATTAATTCAAAAGTTGAAGGAGCATCAGTGATACTAATAGGAAGCTCGCCTGTTTCATACCATACTCCTCGACTTATCAATGCTGGAAGACTAACATTATACACACGTTTTCCATTAAGAAAAACCGTTAGGGAACAATTTCCAGTAAAACCAACGGTACCTAAAACGCCTCTCAAGTAGAGATAATCAAAACTCAGAAGAAAATTGTCAGTTCGTGGTTTATTCTCAATTGTTTGAGTCCAGACAATACTTGTACCAGCATAATGTGTATAGTGTTTCCCTGAAGGACCAATTTTCACTCCCTCATTTTCAACAACTACGAATTTTGCTGAATCATAAGACGCTCTTTGTGTCTGTTCATAATTAGTTGTAGTATGTGTAGCATTCCAACCATATGGATAGAAGGATGGAAGATAGGTTTCATTTGGATAGACATTTGTCCCTACGATTCCTTCATCAAATGTCCCATTTACAGCATAGAGTGTGGATAAATCTGAAACCTGTACTTCCGCAATACTTCCTTTCCAACCATTAGCTGTATCGAGAGTCAAGTTTTGATAGATGTTTTCCATTGTATCAGTTCTTGCTACTGTAAGACCAGTTGAGTAGTATCCACGTCGCTCAACAAAAAGCGGATCTGCTACACCAGAAGTGGAATCATCAGCCAGCTGAATATCTTTGAAGAAATTATAGGATATTTCATCAAGAAAATTATCTTGGAGAGTAGTATTGTCATCTGGGAGAGGAATAGGTGAGCTTGAAGATTGAGTGTTTCCTAAATGAGACCCACTTAATTCATGGGGAATATTAGGAATCATTACAATGGAACTAAATACTAAAAGTATGAAGAGCAGTGTCAAAACTTTTGATGCCATGCCTATTTCCTCATTATTTCAGTTTGAAGATTTCAATCTTCTATTAGATTACAGATTGTAATTTATCTAATTACGTTTGTGTTATATCTAATGGAAATGTCTTAACTATCAATTTCGTTGTTTTCAAGAAGACCATTATTTTGGTAGAGTGGGATGAGGTATTCATTTTCGATAGCATCCATGACTAAAATGTAAGCATCATCTTCATCAATTCCGCAACTCTCAAGTAAACGGATGAGATTCATAAGTTTGAACGATTGATCTTTGTTGTCCTCGGTAATAACATCGGTAATGCACTTTAGATGTCTCGGCAAAGGTTTCTCGCCAAGTCGATATTCCCGGAGTAGACTACCATCAACAAAATCATCAAAAAGCCACTCCAATGTTTTGACTGTCTTAGCATCAACAACTTTTGATGGCCGTTGCGCCAATCCATCATCAAGCATCATCCCAACAGCACGTGCAAAATTTAACATGCGAGTTTCTTGTTCAGGTGATGCTGAAGTAATAGTGATGAACGCGCAGATAAGATTCTCCGTTGGTATAGCTCGCACGATATCAGATATGGGGAGTATCCGATATTCACCCGTAGAACTAGCAATATCAAACTCAGATCGAAAATGCATAATTGCAGTGATAAAGGCAGATAGCATACCCTCTTCCAATCCGCTCTTGAATATTTTTGAATAGATTGGTACGCCACTCAGTTTGTGCAATACAATAATTCCAAGTAAATTGTTAGCATCAGCAATACGAGCTTTAATTACTCGAGCCTTTGCCTGTTTTAATTTTCTCCTTCGTGAATAGTATTTTTGGCCGCCTATAACACTTGCAAGCACACCAATCACAAACAAGATTTGAGTAGAATACCCCATAACTGCTTGAACAAGCCGGGCATTAGTATCGACTGTGGGAACAAGAGTATCAGCAAAGCTCTGTGTAAGTTCGTAGTTTTCTTTTTCAACATAAATCTCAGCGCTGTATGTCATCTCACCAGCCATTGGCATGATTATTGTAGTAACATAGACACCTGGTGATTCTTCAATCATTATTTCGCTGGCATATAATATCCCAATTTGTGATAATACATTCAGTGTCACATTGGCATCAGTAACGGGTTTATCAGTATCTGTTTCAGTGACTTCGACCTTAATCTCTAGTGGTTTAAGTTCAGGATTACTTAGACTAGACAAAAAAGTCACTTTAATCGGAACTCGTTTTACTAGAAAATTGAGATAATGTGTCTGATTCGCGTAACCTACCTTTGAGAAGGTTATACGAATACTGTAATCCTGCAATCCAAGAGGAATCAATGTAAGATTATAATGACCATTACCCGTTTCAGTTACAGAAATCCACTCTGAGCCCTCTTCAGTTACTTCGACGACTCCATCCTCTATTCCAGATTCGTCATAATTTGCAGTATAGGCAAAATCGAAACTATAGGCACGACCATATATGAGAGGTTCTAAGGGACCATTAGGTGCTGCCAGAGATGTCAAATATTCAGACTTGATTGTTATTACCAAAGGAGTCGTTTCGAAGTAAGAAGCAGCTGAAGTAATTATAACATCAAAGATGCCAGCCCCAACAATTGCAGTATTGAAATCAGCTTGCCACCAGTTCTTTACTATATTAGGTTCGAATTGTACAACACCACCAGCCCATGTCCCATTTATTTCTGCACCATTGTTGATAAGTAGCATCCCATTTTCTTCATCATAGAACCTAAGGACAATGGTAACCGGTTGCCCAACAGGTGTTTCCAAATTGCCAGGATATACATTTTCGATTGCAGCTCGATGGTGAAGTGTAAACATAACGCAGCCATAAGCTATCTCGCTACCATTTGTCCAATGAAACAATATGCTCCAATAACCAGCAGTAGTATTTGTTGGCCCGAATGTGACTGATGTACTCACTGCACTACCTAATTGACCACTAGTAGTTGATGATTCATACCATACAGAGCAATTGGCTAATATCCAAGTGAAATTAATTGGCGTCGATAGAATTGGGACAAAACTGCCTGATTTTATTGTCACCGAGAGGCGAGCATCATCATAACTATGGAACAGTGTTCCATTAACCCACTCGAACGCATCAGTATCATATCTTTCAATTGATGCGTCGTAAGCATAATTTGGTGATTGACAATGAATCTGCCACCAACCAAGCGCCTCTAGTAATATTGTTGGAATTACAACACAATTAATTTCCTGATCACAATTCACGGTCACATCGGTTAGAAACGGATCGTAGACTGTGAAGTTTTGCCAGTCTAGAGAATAATAAACACGCAATTGTAATTCATCATAGACGCCTAGAAATCCAAGATATGTGAAAATATCAAGTTCAGCACTTTGGTCAGAAGTAATAGAGTAAAACACTCCATATTCATTGATATCATTGGTCCAGCTGGAATTCAGAAAATGATGGCATAAGAGCCGAACATTGAATTCAAACATGATGCTTGTATTTGAACTTAGAACCAATGAGATAGAGTCAGTGGTCCAATATTCCGAATTTGTAATATTCGCATAGCCAATCCCAGAGGAACCTTCTATTTCAGAAGAGAAGGCATCAATATTCATCGTAAAATCAATTTGGTTGAACTCTGGTGCCATGATCCCAGTAAGAAGGAGATTATCAAGAAACGCAGTAATGTAATAGGCATTACCAATACCATCAGGCAAGTTCAGAGGATCACCATCATAATCATAGTCTGTATTCAGAACCATTGATTCATCAATAATCAACCCGATTTCGAAAAGAAATGTACTCGACGGATCATTAATCGTTAGAGGTACATTACCACTACTCATCCAAATGCCCCTTTGTTGGAGTAAGAGTAGGCTTAAGTTCCAAACATTAATACCATTGATGAATATAGCAAGACTACAATTTCCAGTAATGTCTTGGAGACCTGCAGTACCATCAATTGGACCTCTAAGGTAGAAGTAATCAAAACTTAGAACAAAATCTTCAGTGTACGGATTATTCTGAACCAATTGCGACCAGACAACACGCGTGCCAGCAGCATGACCCCACGCTTTCTGACCTACTTTCCCTCCTTGAGATTCAACGGTAATGTAACCGCTACTGGATGAATCATAACCCGCTAGCTTTGCATCATCAGGATATTCAAGAGTATCAATACTATCTGCATCCCAACCCAATGGATAATATGTGACATTTCCCAAAGGATCTAGAGTTGCTCCAGGGTATCCCTCCGAAAATGTACCATTCTCAACATAAAGACGATTGAGATTCCAAACATTAATTTCTGCAGCACTTGCTTGCCAACCATGAGTGTCATCAATGGTGAATTCTTGTAGAAGATTCAGTCCAGTATCAGTTCTTCCCACGAAATCACCAATACTCTGGTATCCAGACTGTTCAATGACTACAGGATGAAGTATTCCTGTTATTTCACTTCCATCAGGAGTGATTAATTCAGTGGGAGATGAAGGCGACTTAAGCTCTACCATTTGAGATTCCGAGATAGTATTTTCATAGTTCGCAACATCTTGATTTGAGTATGTATTGCGCTGATTTTTTGATGATGATAACTCAGTGTAACCAGTGAAACCTGAAAGTGATATGATAAGAAATAGAGTAAGTATCAAAATCGCTTTTCTATAGCATATCATTTCATGCATCCTCATAATGATGTGCAATGCTCATAACATTTGGGAGTGAGTATTCAGAAATAGGCACTTATAATCATAATTTGGGTATTATTCGTTTGAAAAATCGTCACCATTAGTAATAATACGACCCTGAGCGATAACATCGTGCTTATGGATGCTCTCAAGTGACATTGCTTCAGCATACATCTCCAAATCACGATTTCCAAATTCATTCTTTGCGAGTTGAAGTATATTCCGACAAACATCCTCAACTAAAAGGGGATTGTCATGCATTTGTCGCGTCACGTAAATTTCATCTTCTAGTTTCAGGAGAGAATAAGTTTTGCTTGAAAAAGAGCGTTCAATGATGTCAATCATTGAGCCATAAGTTGGAATTGCTTCAGTTCTTCCAATAACTCGTAACTTTCCCAAGGCTCTTTGGATATGAGTCAATCCATCATTGTTAGCCATACAATGAGGACATACGGTATTGCCAATCACCTGAACTTCTACCTCATGAATAAAAGGTGTGTCATTCTCTTTTCGTGTAATTGCAGTAATGTCACATACTTCCCAAGTTCGCTTCTCGGAAACCGGTGTCCGTGATATGTAACCAAATTCAAATTCAAATCTAATTTCGCCTCTACTAAAAGGATGCTTCAAGGCTAGACCATCTAAGATTTTTATCTGCAACGCTTCAATAGATGGATGAACACGAAACTGGTCACTTAGTTCTTCAGTCATTGATTCAACTAGACGCGACATGTGGACTCCTTTCAAATCTGCAGGAAGGTCGATGGTAATCTCTACTTTAGGGACAATATGATGTCGCATTCCACTCCGTTCAGTTACGACAAATGTTTTGAGATTTTTAACGCCAACTTTACTGAGTTGAATTCGATGTTTTGGTTTTTCATTTTGGGTGTCAACGACCACTTTTATGTCTCCGTGAACCATAGGTGATTAATCTTCAAAGCATGCAGTCGAACCAGCACTTTCACTTACGCATACTCTGACCCTAAATCCAGATGGAAATTTTAGCTGATTATGAAGATATTTCGAAAGGAGTTCAGCAGTTGTAGCTTTGGTGGGGATAATGACACAATCCTCCTCTGGAAATACATAGTGTTTTGTACCAACATTGACTTCGATGAATCCATCTTCTTTCTTGACTTCAATTGCGGATGATTCACCAGGCAACATTACCTTGTGATCAAGAGATTTACAGATATTAACAGCTTTTTCTTTGACCTCGTTGAAATCAACTATCATTCCGTCTTCATTTAGAGGGCCGGTGATGAATACTTCCAATGTATAGTTATGTCCGTGAAGTCGTTCACAATCACCACAAAATCGTAAGAAATGAGACGCACTGAAATGCATTCTCTGATCCTTGACATGTACACTATACAAAAGATTACCTCCAGATGTTAATTGGGCATTGAGGAAGTTGCATGTAAAATTGTCGGAAGGTAAGATTTTCCTATGTTCTACTTCTCTGCCGCTCGTATGCTTCTATCAAATCATCCACAGTTGTAGCTTGAGTTGGATCTTTATCATCCCGCCATTTCCCTGTAAAACGTGGAAAGCGAATCGCTAAACCGCCATCACCCTTTACTCGGCCCTTCCCTGCAGGGTGAGTTGGACTAATCGTGATTTCGTCACCAAGAACTTCAATTACTTCGACAGGTTCAAACCATACATCAGCACCAATATCTGAGATTACCTTTGGATTCCTAGACTCAATCCTGTGTGTTTCTAGACGCTCTTTGAATTCAGCAAGCATCTCTTCAGTGAATCCCGTACCAATTTTACAGACTGTAGGAAAGGTATCAGTCATGTCATCATAGGCAGAGGCGAGGATTGCACCATAGAGACCTGTTCGTTTCCCTCGTCCATGAATTGCTCCTACGATTACTAGATCCACAGAATCTGCTAGACCCTCTGTATATGAAGCCTTTAGTTTAATCCACAACCAGCTCCGAGCACCAGCCTGATAGCTGGATTCACTATGAACGGCCTTAGCAATTACGCCCTCGTGTCCGGTTTGGATAGAATGCTTGAAAATCTCATATAATCGATCTGAATCTTCAGTCAACTCGCCTACTGTTAAATCAAATCTATCACTCTTATCAATTACATCTTCCAGAAGATTTCTCCTTCCAAGCATTGGTTTTGAAGTAACATCCTTTCCATTCAGGAAAAGAATATCAAAGATATAAAATGCAACTGGAATTTGGTCTTTCATGACATTGATGTCTGTCTTTCGTCGTCTTCGCATTAATTCCTGAAAAGCTCTCATATTTCCAGTTTCCGGATCAATTGCTACGCATTCTCCCTCAATAACACAGGATTTAGCCTTGACATGCTTTTTGACCAATTGAACGACATCAGGATACTGGGAGGTAATTTCCTCCTGACGACGAGAATAGAGTATTACTTCATCACCATTCTTATGGGCTTGAATTCTCTCGCCATCATACTTGTATTCAACAAGAGCTTTTCCGCCAATTTTCTCCATGATTTCCTTAGCATTGGAAAGCTTCTTTGCAGCCATCATTCTTATGGGTACGCCAACCTTGGTATGGATTGCTTTCACGGCATCAATACCCTTCTCAGCAAGTAGAGTAGCAACATAGCTGAGATCACTACATACATTGAATGCATTTTCGATAATATTGCGACTATCGCGATTTCCAGTATATGCTGTAGCTAATCCATCAATTATTCCCATATCACCTAAACCTAGACGTAAAGACCCTGTTATCGTTCGAATAATATATCGAGCCTCTATTGGTTCAGCTGCAGTCAACAGACCTACAAGTTTCGAAATCTTCTCCTTACTACTTCCAGACCCACTAATTCTTGCTGTCTGAACAAGACCATCATAGACAGCTGAAACAGTCAGCTCTTCTGAAAACAGCGTAGACTGAGCACTCTTCCCAAGAAGTTTTTCAGCAGTACTGCCAATATCTCCCGTCATTCGTAAATTTGATAATACATCATTTTCAGGCACTGAGGCAGCCGTGGCAATCACATGGATCGCCATTTTTTCTGCAATTCCAATCTCAGGTTCGCCTTTCCAATCAGGGAATAGTTTTCCCATCGTCAGAGCTGCAATTTTACCAATCTCAGACGCGTTTGCCTTCTTAAGCAAGTCAGCATAAATGTGAATTTTCTCCAATGAACCTGAAGTGGATTCAATTTCATCATATGCTCGTACAAGCTTTACATAGAGCATGAGAGTTACTCCCGAAAATTGTAACTGACCATATGCTTTATAAACGCAGTCAGGGGCAATGCCACATTCACAGATATAAATCCGGTGAGATTAAATTGGGAAGTATTCGACCTCGATATATCAAGAATGCAGCTAAGAACCTTCTAGCGCTCTATCCAGATACCTTTACAGATGATTTTGAATCAAATAAGAGATTAATAGAGCAGCTAACTGATGTTGAATCAAAGAAAGTAAGAAACCGGATTGCTGGATACTTGGTTGGCCTTGTTAAAATCGGTGTTGCTAAGGAAGCCTTTGAGGCAGCAGAACCTGGCGAAGAAGTCGATGATGTTGAGCTGTAATTATAACTCGACTCAATGTCTAAAAGGAATCATAAGGCAGAATTGCTAGTTGATTTCTATGGCACCTTGGCAAAACAAACTTTTCAAAGGTGATTGTTTAGAAGTCATTCTTCAGCAGCTTCAAGACCTCCAAGGAGAATTTCGTCTGATATACATCGATCCACCATTTTTGTCAGGTACAGACTATACCCTGAAGCAAAAGACACAAGCCTCTGCAGAATCAGCAGCCAGCCTTTCGGAAATTATGACTTACAGTGATAAATGGGAAGGAATTGATGAATATACCAAATTTATGAGACCAAGACTTGAAGCTATGAGAGAACTTCTCGCAACAGATGGAAGTCTATGGGTTCATCTGGACTGGCATGTTTCGCACTACATCAAAGTGGTTCTGGATGAGATATTTGGTTACGGAAATTTTGTGAATGAGATTATCTGGAAGAGAACAAACAGCCCAAAGGTGCAGAGTAGAGGATTCGGGACACAACACGATGTTATACTTCTGTACGCACGAAACGCGCAGTATTATAGAAGCAAACCTGTATACAGGAGTCATGATGCGAGATCCCTAAAGCCGTATAGCTACGAGGACGAGAGAGGCAAGTTCAGACTTATTGAGATAGAAGCTCAGGGTATTCAAAGATCAGAAGGACGTAAGCAATTTGAGTGGAGGGGAAGAACTGCACCATATTTATACAAAAGAGAGACCCTAGATAAATGGTGGAATGAAGGGATTATTTACAGAAGCAAAAATGGTAGGTACACTAAGAAGCAGTATCTTGATGAACGCAAGGGAATCCAAGTTTCCAACTTGTGGTTTGACATCCCACCGGTTCAAGGGGCATCACAGGAAAATACCGGTTTTCTAACACAAAAACCAGAAGCATTGCTCAGTAGGATCATTAGTTCTTCTACGGAGAAAGGAAACCTTGTTGGTGACTTTTTTGCGGGATCTGGGACAACTGCGGTTGTGGCAGAGAGATTGGATCGAAGATGGATAATATGTGACGAGTCTGAAGCTGCAATAAAAGTGATTTCCAGAAGATTGACAGAACAGGATAGGGATGGCAACTATGAATACCTAGGGTGAAGTAGTTGACAAGAGAACACAATTCGGTGTAGTTGCAGAGACTTCGCAAGTCGTTCCATCACTGCTATCGAGATCATTTGACAACCCTTCCCTACCAAAAAGAACGGATATGAAAAAGTGTATAAGATTAATTTTGCATTATAAACATGAAGAGTGGAAGGTTGCTTATCATGTCGGCAATGGTAATATTCTGGGCAGTAGTGTGTTGCGGAGCCTTGCTTCTCTACGGAATGGCAAGGTTCGGAATTCTAAGTAGACAGAGGCCACTTGACGAGCAAGTGCCTGTAACAAGTTCTGAGAAGCTCTTTGATTCAAAAGCATATGACGCAGCGTTCTTTGATGGCGAATCTGAACAATATGCAGAAGCACTTTCTCGAATGCGTCAATATGGTGGAGCCTAGATCAGACTGGATTTTAGTCCGTCATTTTCTCCTTTTTGGTGCGTTTCAATATATTGAGGGAATACTGCTCCTTATTCAGTGTAAGGTGAAGTCAAGAGAGAGGGAAAAACCTGAGGTATTGCAAGGAATAGTCTAATGAACTTGTGTCCGATTTTGTACGCGAGAGACTCATTTTCTGGAAGAATAGCATTAGCTAAGCGTCCACCCTTAAAGAAGTACTTTTGTCCGGGAATCAAGCGTTTCTCAAGAATCGGAGCTGAGAAAATCTCAGTAAGCCGTAGAATTAATGCCCTTACTGCAGCTGGCTTTATTTGTCGTGCTAACCGTCTAGCACGTAGAAGAAGAGTCATGATTTTCTTGGCACGTAGATCTGTATAACCAGCATCTAGAATGCTTTTCAAAAATCCTTTATCTGTGGGATCAAGATTCACACCGAGCAATTCAAGCTCTTCTCTGGTAATGTTTACGTATGATGCCTCATAGTCCTGCTTGAAATCCAATAGGTCATCCAATATTCCCAATCCCAAGCCAAGGGTATATGATAGCTCATTGATGCAACCACCAAGATCAAAATCAGAGAGCATGAAGTACAGCTTGAAAAACGATCTTGCCTTCTTATAGAGAAGCCGATCCATGTCTTTTTGTGAAATCAACTCATCTTTTCTAGCAACATCTTCCCACGCACTTTCATACAAATCTTTGACCACACTTAATGCTCTGCCATCATAGTATCTTCTCTCATTATCGAAAAATTGTGAAAGCCATCTATATCGTATCGGTGCACTTCTATCTACTGAGAGGTCTCCTGCAAATCCTCGTTCCACTACCGCACGCTCGTTTTGCATGATTTCGAGAGCTTGCTGTTTATCAAGTCCTGGAGCATCCAATATATCATCAAAAATACGGATATACCCCCATGCTAATGACCAGGTTTCTGAGCCCAGACGCTCCGGAACAAGTTGAGAGGCATAGGTAAGAAAATCGCGATTTCTCAAATAAGCACGAGCAGAATCAACAGTATTCGTATAAACTGCAGAGTCCCTTGGAGCAGGATTGACTAAAGCCATGAATAATTCACTGACTACCTGAATCCATATCGGTACTTGTCCTTTACTATAGAGGTAACTCATCTGTGAGCTGGTAAAACATGATAAGGATAAACTCTCATAAATTGGATTCTTAGAAGACCATTGTCAAATCTTCAGACCTGATGATTCAATACAAAACACATAATGAAGGATTAGACAGATATTGAATGTGGCTTTAAGAAGTAAACATCACGCTTTACTTGTTTTCCTACGGATTCCGCATTTTTCTAATAGCACCACCAGGTGCAACTCCTTTTGGACATGATTTCACACAGTTCATTACCAAATCACAGAGTGGAACGCCATTTAATGCACTTGCAGCTTGTATGTACCTTTCAGAATCCTCGACCCTGCTATCCTCTGCGAAACGCCAAGCTTTTGCTAGAGCTGCAGGTCCGAGATATTCCTTCTGCCTAGCATTGACAGGACATGATCCATAACAGATAGCACATAAAATGCAATTCACATAACGTTCTATTTTCCTGCGGTCAGAGGGACTCTGTAGATGAACTTCATCACTATCCTTCGAATCCATCCAGAGCTTCATCGTTTTTAAGGCCCTATAGAATTGGCGCATATCCACAACAAGATCCTTCAAAATAGGCAGATTTGGAAGTGGTTCTATTAGCATTTCTTCATCAGGATTCCAGCCAAGGGGTATATCTGTTATGGCTGGAAATAGTGTGAGGTTCATATCATATAACTTGATTTCACTAATCTGAGTTCGACAGGCAAGACGTGGTTCTTTATTGATTAACATCGAGCAACTGCCACACACTGCACCTCTGCAAGAATAGCGAAATGAGAGGGATGAATCCATTTTGTCTTGTATCTGGAATAATGCATCAAGGACAGTCATTCCTTTTCTAATCTCAACCTTATAGAGGTCATAGTGAGTAATTTCGCCACCATTTCTACTACGTGCAACTCGAAACTTCATTAGTATGTCCTCTCCTTCACTTCAAACATCCCAAGATTCACATCGATATACTCAGTCTTAATGTAATCATCTTCTTTTGTGAATAATGAGTGTTTTAGAAAATGCGAATCATCTCTCTGAGGATAATCAAGTCGCCAATGAGCACCTCGACTCTCTCGCCTCATGAGTGCACCCATTGTAATCACTTCAGCCAAATCAAGTATATTCTCAAGTTCTAATATTCTTACAAGAGCATAGTTGAATCGTTTATCGCTATGACCCACAAAGACATTCTTAAATCGGTCTTTCAATTCGCGAATCATTGTCAGGGCAGCTCGAAGATCTTCCTCTTTCCTAAATACACCAACCAATCTATCCATTGTCTTGCCTAAGACCTCGCGAAGCTCTGCTGAATTTTCTCCACTCTCCTTAAGCATTAATTCCTGCAATTTTTCTCTGAATCTGAATACTTCTTCATCAACGCATGCCGCGCTGGGTGGTTCAGCTTTTGCTAAGAATATATGGACTTTCTTACCAACTATTCTGCCAAAGACCAGTGTTTCAAGGAGTGAGTTACCTCCCAGTCGATTGGCACCATGGACACTCATGCAAGCGGTTTCTCCAACTGCAAAGAGACCCTGAATAGGAGTCACACCGTATTTATCACAGTGAATTCCGCCCATTGAATAATGCTGTCCTGGTTTTATTGGAATTGGTTCATCAATTGGGTCAATCCCGGCAAAATGAATGCAGATTTCTCTGATACCTGGAAGCCGCTCCATGATTTTCTCTCTTCCAAGATGGCGTAAGTCAAGATGGACATATTCATCCTCGAATCCACGGCCCTCATTAATCTCAGTTCGAATGGCGCGCGCAACAATATCACGAGGTGCCAATTCCATCTGCTCGGGTGCATACTTGTTCATGAACCGTTGACTACGAGAATTGATGAGATAGCCACCTTCTCCCCTAGCGCCCTCACTAATCAAGATGCTTGAACCAAAGAGGGTCGTTGGATGAAATTGCACAAATTCCATATCTTTGAGAGAAGCTCCTATTCGAAAGGCAAGTGCACAACCATCGCCAGTATTGATGATAGCATTAGTTGAGTGTCCATAGACGCGACCAAAACCGCCAGTAGCAATGACAACAGCTTTTGCTATGAAACCATACACATCACCAGAAGCAAGGTCTAGAGCTGTCAAACCACAGATACGATTTTCTATTTTTACGAGGGAGGTGACAAACCATTCATCATAGAATTTAATTCCTGCACGTAGAGCTTGCTCAAAAGTGGTATGAAGCAGGTTGTGGCCAGTCCTGTCTGCAGCATAGCACGTTCGAGGAAACATAGCTCCACCAAATGGTCGTTGAGCAATCGTTCCATCATCAGTTCTTGAGAATGCAGTCCCCCAACGCTCATTTTCAACAACTGCTCGTGGAGCCTCTTTTGCAAGTATCTCTACAACATCCTGATCAGCTAGATAGTCTGAACCTTTTACAGTATCAAAGGCATGTTGTTCACACGAATCATGCTCACTAAGAGCGGCATTGATGCCACCCTGAGCGGCAACAGAATGAGACCGCAGAGGATGTACTTTTGTTAGAATGGCAACATCATGGTCTTGTGCCAACTGAATAGCTACTCTCAATCCTGCTAGACCAGCTCCAATGATGAGTACATCATGTTTGTATAGAGTAATTCTGCGTCACCTCTTTTTATTACATTGCATCGTTATGTTATATTCTGTTCTCTATACCATCTTGTGAGGATCGAGTAAATCATCCAAATTATCAATCTTGATGTTGACTTCCTTCAGAACCTCTCGTATGGTCTTTCCTTCAAGGTGAGCTCTCTTGGCAAGCTCTGCTGCTTTGTCATATCCTATGATGGGGGATAGTCGAGTAACTAACATTAGACTATGATCTAATTGTTGAGTGATATGTTCCTGATTTACTTGCAAATCCTTTAAGCAATGTTCGGTAAACGATTTGATACCTGCACTCAGTATTCTAATCGATTCGAGGAGATTCACTATCATCAACGGCTTAGTCACATTTAGATCAAGAATACTTCCAAAGCCTTCAGCTGATGCAATCGTTGCATCGTTCCCTATCACTTGCAGACATACTTGAATCAATGCCTCAGATTGTGTAGGATTAATTTTTCCTGGCATTATTGATGATCCTGGCTCATTTTCAGGAAGGATTAATTCTCCAAGCCCAGCGCGTGGACCACTTGCCATCCATCGTATATCGTTGGCAAGTTTCATACATGTTAAAGCGATGGATCGAAGAGCTGAACTTGCTCTCACAATAGCACCATGTGAAGAGATTCCTTCTGCTTGAACAGGATTGACTTTGAAATCTATTCCAATTATTCTACTGAGTTCCGCGACGGCACGTTTGGCAAAATCCTTAGGAGCATTCAAACCAGTACCTAGAGCTGTCCCACCAAGGGGTATCATCTGTAGTCCCTCTAATGCGGGATAAAGACTCAGATCAACAACAGATTCAATTTGCTCCCTATAGACACTAAACTCAGTTGACAATGGAATTGGAACTGCATCTTGAAGATGCGTTCTTCCTACTTTTATAACACCATGAAATTGCTTAATCTTTTCATCAAATGCATCATGCATTGTATCAATAGCTGGAAGCAGGGAATGGTTCATCATCTTGATAGCTGATACATGCATAGCTGTTGGAATAACATCATTTGATGATTGGGATGCATTGACTGTATCATTAGGATGTACAGGTGATTTTGTCCCTCTTGGTTGTCCGAGAATTTCATTTGCTCGGTTACTCAAGACTTCATTCATATTCATATTTGTCTGCGTTCCTGAACCTGTCTGAAAGATGTCAATGGGAAATTGATCCAAAAATTTTCGCTCAATCAGGATCTCGTCGATTGCAGTATTAATTGCGTCTGCGAGTTTCTCGTCTACCTTCTTGTCTGCAACATTAGCAATCAAACATGCTTTCTTAACTTGTGCAAGTGCAAGAATAAATTCGTCTGGAAACCGTCGACCACTAATCTTGAAATTCATTAAAGCCCTTTGAGTATTAATTCCCCAATATACATCTGCAGGGACTTCCAACTCACCCAAAGCATCCTTCTCAATTCTAACCATACCCATGCAAATCATCTTCAATGCCACTTTGCTGAATAAGATTATACTAGATTATCAAATCGTCAATAATCTTTTGAATAGACACTCGATCAGTTACATGATTCTTAAGGACTTCATTTTCAGGGAGTGCAAGTCCTAGAGCCAGATTTGGTGCATCGACATCATAGAATACACCAATTGGATATCGTTCGCCATTTTCCATTGCCTTCTGAAGAGCTACAATCTTATTGGTCGTATCGTGACCAGATTCCTGAAGTGAATAAGTATGTTCATTATAGAATTTCCATGTTAACTGTCTATTCCAAGTGACGCAGGGCTGCAAAATGTCTATCACTGAAAAACCTCTATGACGGATAGCTTGCACCATAAGCTCGACAAGTCCTTTTTGATCACCAGAAAATCCTCGAGCAACAAAAGTCGCGCCTTGTGTGATTGCTAGTGCAGCAGGATTAACTGGTTCCATGGGAGCTCCTGGAGGTGGTGGAGAAGTATTAGATACATATCCACGAGGTGCAGCTGGAGAGAATTGACCTTTTGTCAATCCATTCACTCCATTATTGTGAATGAAAACGGCCAGATTCACATTTCTACGAGCCGCATGGATGAAGTGCCCAAGTCCTTCTCCTAAACAATCACCATCGCCAGTATGCACAATTACCTTCAAATCTGTATTTGCCAGATGGATCCCAGTAGCTACAGGTATGGGTCTTCCATGAAGTGTATGGAAGCTGTTGATTCCTCCAATATAATGAGGAATCTTGCCTGAACAGCCGATACCTGAAACAATCACTAGATTGTGGAGAGGTTCATCCAATTCTATGATAGCCTTAGTCAATGCTGCGTGAATCCCGAAATTACCACAACCAGTACACCATGTGATTTTTTGTGGACCTTCCAACATCTCAGGTGTAATCATACTATACCACTCTCCTTCAATTTCTCAATAATCCAACTTGCAGTCATAGGACGCCCATCATACTTGTTGATGTTCATACTTACCCCAAGCCCTGTTTGCATTCGAACTAAAGATGAAAACTGAGAAGTAACATTTTGTTCAACTGATATGACTCTCTTAGCCTTCCTGAATACCTCATGTAATTTCTCGGTCCGAAGTGGGTAAATGTCACAGAAGTGTAATTGATTTATTGAAACTCCGTTCTCAGAAAGCACATTCATAGCTTCATATGCTGGCCCCCAGGTTGAACCCCAAGTGAGAAGAGTTAGTTCAGCATCTTCTTTTCCGAAAAGCTGAGGTTGATTAAGATCAGACAATATAGCAGGAATCTTATTCATGAATTTTTGAACCATGAGATTTCTGATAGTCGGATCTTCAGTAATATGTCCGTCTTCCCTATGTACGTTGCCAGCTGACACAATGACTTTTCCCTCATCACCTGGAAAAGCTCTCGGAGAAATTCCATCAGAAGTCAAGAGATATCTCTTGTACTCAATATCTTCATCAATTTCAACTAATTTTCCGCGATTTATTATGACATCAGAAATATCAATACGTGAAATATTCATGACAGAATCAGCAAGATACTGATCACTCAGTATCATAACAGGGACTTGAAATTTTTCAGCAAGATTGAACGCACGAGTAACGACATTAAAAGACTCTATTGGGTCCTTTGGGGCTAACATAATTCTTGGAAACTCACCTTGACTAGAAAATGCCATGAAGAATAAATCGGATTGTTCAGTTCGTGTAGGAAGTCCAGTGCTTGGTCCTGGTCTTTGGGCATTATAGATAACAATGGAAATTTCAGCCATTGCAGCCAGCCCAACTGCTTCTACCATAAGTGCAAACCCGCCTCCTGATGTTGTAACCATTGAACGGGCCCCAGCATATGATGCGCCAATTGCCATCGTGATTGCGGCGATCTCATCCTCAGCTTGTAAAGCTCCAATCTTGAGTTGATTGGCATATGACATGATATCGATGAAAACGGATGTTGAAGGACTCATCGGATAAGCTGAGATCCATTTTAGATTCGATGCAATCGCTCCAAGAGCTATAGCACGACTACCGGTCAATAGCAGTTTATCTTTACAAGGACCTTTCTCTATAGTTTCAAGATCATACTTACAGGTACCTGTGAATTTCTCTTTGGTTAGATTGTACATTGTATGTGCCACTTCTAAATTACTATCAACGACAGCTTTTCCCTTTCTGCCAAAAATACTATTCAAAGCGTCCGCAGCAACATTGAATGGAAAACTAATGATTGAAAGAATCGCGCCTAGAGCTGCAGCATTCATCATGCGCACATTTCCACCGATTTCTTTAGCTGTCTTTTCAAGAGGTGCGGGATAATGACAAGCCTCGAGATCTTCAAACTCTATTGTATCGTCAAAGATGATAACTCCACCTTCTGTAAGTCGTTCTCGTTGATTCACAACAGCATCACGAGTGAGCGCAACAATAAGATCTACATGGTTTACCGATGCATGAATAGGTCTATCGCTGACTCTGATTTGAGTGAAATTATATCCACCTCGAATTCGAGACTCAAAGTCCTTAATGGTGAAAGTATAGAAACCAGCTTGAACAAAGACTTCAGTAAGCAAATCACCAATTGTATCAATACCTTGCCCAGCTGCTCCACCTATATTGAAGCTAATATCCATGGTCATTACTCTCTTCTAGGAATATCCTATGGAATAATTCTTCAATTCTTATGTGCTTTGCTAAAGAGATTCTCAAGACTCACCATCCTTCAAGCCAATCTGCTTCGTGGTCCTCCAAGAGAGTTGAATACAATGGCAATTGAGGATTTGGAACCGATTCACTAGAATTCTCTAAAGACCACCAAGACATATCAAGATAGATACCAGCCCATGGAGAAACCAGTTCTGGCTCTTGAAATTTATGCAGGAGTATGGATCCACAGATAAACTGAAACGGAAAGGGTATTATTAGACCTAGAGGAAATCCAATATAGGTAATATATACTGAAACTACTGGTGGAACTATTAATGACGATAGTCCAACAAGCATTGCACTATCACTAGTACAAAATCCCATGTAGTAACGCCATAACTGACGAATATATAGCAAATTCAATAGACTGAGTGGAATTGTAATCCAAATTGCCGCAATCCAATAAAATGAGCTAAAGAAGTACCATAGACCCATAAGACCATCATTAATGAAAACTAACCAGAGAACACTATAGATGAAAGGAGTTGCTCCGCTATTACCTAAATGAATAAGGTTCAATCCGCCTACAGGAAATACTAGTGTAACAAGAATCATGATGATTGCAAAAGTATTCGGACCCGCTCCATAGAGTTCCATCTCTGAATCAAGTTCTTGTGACATGCTAATCCTCATCCTTTGGGTCATTCGAGATCTTATTTGTAGCATCATGTGATTTTTCTAATGCCTCCCTAATGACATGCTCAGGTCCAGGAACTTTATACAATAAAATTAAACTAAAGAGAAACATGAATGGAAGTGGACCAACATATGCACCATTTTGCATGAAAAGACTATTCGTAACGATTGATGTAGACAATGGAACAAGTGTACTTGAAATCCCGATCAGGATTGTATTTCTTGACGAAATTATGCCTTCATAAAATCCTATGACTGCAAGTATAAGTATGATATCGAATACGATGGTAGGAAACACATATGTAAGAAATTCAGCATTTAGCCAGTGAGTATTGAGCGAAATTTTTTGAAAATCCCATGTCCAAAATAGACCATAAAGCACAGGAATTAGTTGCTGCCAAGACCAAGTAACATACTCCAAAGATGGAAAAAGACCAAGAGGGAGTATAAGCATCAAGAAGAATAGGATCTCTCCCATCAACCATGGGCTTACGCCAACCAAATAGGTGTCTTTGGAAGTATTAGTCTTCAATCAAACTCCTCATTTGAAACAACTCAAGGTTTTCCAGATAAATAGACCGTATCGAGGAAAATTGTACTACTTGTTGCCAACAGTCTTGTCCTCGTCATTACCAGAATCTGAGTAAAGGCTATCAATCACCATCGCGCGATCTGGAATACTTCTGTCAAGATCTTCTATTTCATTGGAGAATGCTGATGGCAATTCTGGACCGGGAATACGGTACATAATAATAAGTCCAACGACGAATTGAATTGGTAAGGGACCAACAAACATGAAAATAACAAAAGGAGTTAGTATCCCTGTCGTTGCTATAGACAAGATTGTTGGCAGAACTATACTCAAAACACCAACCGAAACAGCTCTATATCTTGTGCACTTGCCCTGATAGTATCGAACGGTCTCTATAAAATAAAATAAGTTGAATAGAGAGAGAGGAATGGTCATCCAAGTAAAATAGAGATCAAGAGTCAGGAATGGACTGCCTGTCAAATAAGGTGCATAGACCCAGAGAAGTCCAAATAGTATTGGTTCTGTAAATGCCACACCAGATTCATTCGTGGCAATATTTGTGGGTATTATTCCAAAGGGAACGACGAACGTGACGAGTCCCATGATTAATGCAATGAGTCTTGGACTTACTCCTATTAAGTCCAAGTCAGAATTCTCTGTATCTGACAAGGCAATCCCTCAATAACTTTAGTGACTTTTCGTTGATAAACTAATTGTTGAAAGTGAGTTGCACTTTGTGTCTAAAACAGACAAGTGGTAAGTTTTTTAAGCGAAGTGCTAGCACAGTTTTATTAGAAGTACAAGTCGAAGTGCTTGTACAGTTTTAGCAAATGAATAATGTGCTATTTCGGAATAGGTCATGAAGTAGTACATGAAGAAAAACAAATTATTAGGGGATTAAAATGGCACAGTTGTCTGGAACACCCGTCCTCATCCTTAAGGAGGGTACTTCAAGAACGCGCGGTAAATCCGCACAACAGAACAATATCATGGCCGGTATTGTCATCTCTGATGCTGTAAAGTCCACTCTAGGTCCACGTGGCATGGATAAGATGCTCATTGACAGTCTTGGAGATGTGACGATTACAAACGATGGTGCTTCAATTCTGAAAGAGATTGATGTTCAGCACCCAGCAGCCAAGATGCTTGTTGAGGTGGCAAAGAGTCAGGACCAAGAAACTGGTGATGGTACAACCACCTCAGTTATTATTGCTGGCGAATTACTCAAGAGAGCACAGGAGCTACTTGAGAAAAAGATTCACCCAACAATTCTTGTTGGCGGCTATCAAAAAGCTGCTGAGGAAGCGACTAGAATACTCAAGGACATTGCAGTTTCCATGGAAGGAATGGATAAAAAAGTCCTAACTGGAATCGCTTCAACCTCAATGAACAGTAAGTCAGTAGTTGGTGCAAGAGACCATTTCGCAAAGATTGCTGTTGATGCAATTCTCCAAATTGCTGAGAAACGTGCTGATGGCACAATGAAAGCAGATATTGATATGATTGAAGTCATCAAGAAACAGGGCAAGAGCCTTACTGAAACCGAGCTAGTCACAGGTATGGTCATTGACAAAGAGATTGTACACGCTTCAATGCCGAGGAAGTTAGAGAAAGCAAAGATTGCTCTCGTTAATGCAGCATTGGAGGTTGAAAAGACTGAGTTTGATGCAGAGATTAAGATTGACAGTCCTGAGCAAATTCAAGCATTCTTGAATGAAGAAGAACGTATGATCAAGAACATGGTTGATAAAATCATTGCATCGGGAGCTAATGTACTTGTTTGCCAAAAAGGCATTGATGATGTTGCTCAACACTATTTAGCAAAGGAAGGCATTGTTGCAATTCGCAGGGCGAAAAAGAGCACACTTGAAAAATTAGCAAAAGCTACTGGTGCATCAATCGCAACAAGCCTGGAGGAGCTAAGTGCCGATAGTCTTGGATCTGCTGGAATTGTTGAAGAAGTCAGAATTGGTGACGACAAGCTCGTCTATGTTAAGGATTGTAAAGATCCAAAAGCTGTTTCTATTGTCATCCGTGGTGGCACTGAGCACGTAGTTGATGAAGCAGATAGAGCCATGCATGATGCACTCTGCGTAGTCAGAAACGTCATCGAGGATGGTACTTATGTCGCAGGTGGTGGTTCGACCGAAGCTGAGATTGCCAAACGCCTTGAATCATATGCCAATAAGGTTGGCGGCCGTGAGCAGCTAGCAATCGAGTCCTTCGCTGAAGCATTACGTATCATTCCAAAGACACTCGCCGAGAATGGGGGTCATGATCCCATTGACATCCTTGCTGACCTGAACAAAGACCACTCATCAGAAACGGGTATGTGGTTTGGTGTCGATGTCACAAAAGGCAAGAGTACTGACATGATGAAGGCAGGAGTCATTGAGCCATCTCGTGTTAAGAGTCAAGCCATTCGTTCTGCTGCAGAAGCAGCGCAGATGATTCTCAGAATCGATGATGTCATTGCTGCAAAAGCAACATCCGGTCCACCTCCAGGTGCTGAAGGTGGCATGGGTGGAATGGGCGGCATGGGCGGAATGGGCGGCATGCCTGGAATGATGTAATATCAAATCAAAAGTATATGGAGCCGCAAGGCTCCACACATTCTCTTTTTTCGAGGATTTGCACGATGTCCAGAATATTGATAGTAGGTACAAATAGCTTTGACTCAGGAAAGACGCACATTGCAATGCAACTGGGTAAAATTCTCAAAGATTCTGGTCAATCAATTGAATACTTTAAACCAATAAGCGGACACAATTATTGGTACAATTATGAACACACAAAGTATTGTCTTGAGATTGGAGAGCTGGTATCAAAGGATGCGACAATCATGAAGAAGAATCTTGGATTGACCACTCCAGGTGTACTAACGAATCCAATTCATAGTCTTTTTGTCCCAGCGCGGATTGAAAGACCACTTCAAAATATCAATGGCATGCTAGGGATTGGCGGGTCAAGTGCAGTTTTGGTAATGCAACGCTTTAGTTTTCCCAAAGATAACAAGAGTGATTCAACAGTACTCATTGCAGACTCACTAATTGAGAATGGAAACGTGATAATTGGTTATGATGAAGTAGGGAAGCTTACTGAAGGAGTCAGTGTTCTCTCAGTAGAGAACTTACAAGACTTTCAAGAATTTGAGGATCTTCATTATGAAAAATATGTTTCAGAATCTTTTGCGCATATAGAGAAACAAGCAGACACTGTGATTATAGAGTCATTTAATGATTCAACATGGCCATGGGATCATCTTCAGAGTGCAGATTATGTTCTTGCTGTGAGTCCAGGACATGTTTTTGGCTATGACCCAGAGAGATTTCGAAAAGCATCGTATTTGTCAAAGAGAAACACTTTGCCAATCAGGGAGGTTACTTTTGGTAGAATCTCAGACCTTCTTAAGCCATCTTCGAGAGTAGAGATTAGCCCTGGAAAAGGATTGGATGCATCTCATCTGAAGACATTGGGAATTAGTCAATACACAGCAAAGAAATAATTAAGCGGATATGTGTCTTGATATCATACTAAATGGGACAAAATCGACGGAGAGAAGAAAATTGACAGAAGACTTGGATTATGAATTAATCGTGATTGGTGGCGGTCCTGCGGGGATGACAGCGGCCATATACGGAGCCAGATATGGATTAAAGACATTATTACTCGAATCTAAAGTCTTAGGCGGGGCTCAAGCTACAAGTCCTGGAATAGAGAATTATCCGGGTTACACCTTCATTGTCGGTATTGACCTAGCAAATAAGATGAAAGAACAAGTGAAGAAATCTGGTGCAATCATTAAGGAAATCACTGATGTACGAAGCATCGAGAGAGAAGGAGAAAATGGTGATTTTCTTCTAGATACACGTCGTGGCGTATATCGAGCAAAAGCGATTATCATGGCTACTGGGGGAGGACACAAACATCTGAATGCGCCGGGAGAAGAGATGCTTACAGGTCGAGGTGTTTCATTCTGCGCCACATGTGACGGCCCATTATTCAGAGACAAGACGGTTGCTGTTGTCGGCGGGGGAAATACTGCTGTCACTGAGGCATTATATCTCACAGAAGTCACAAAGAAAGTCTATCTCATCCACAGAAGAGATGAACTCCGTGCAGAGAAAATCGTTCAGGATTATATCTTCAATTCAGATGTTGAGATTCTTTGGAATACCATTGTCAAGGAAATTAAAGGCGATGATCTTGTCAAGGAACTTGTATTGGAGAATCTAAAAACAAAGGAACAGAATTCACTTCAAATTGATGGTGTATTCATTGCACTTGGTTCTAAACCAGAGAGTGCTCTAGCGAAGAGCATAGGCGTAGAAACAAATGAGCGCGGAGAGATATTTGTGAATGCAAAACAGGCAACGAATATACCAGGCGTATTTGCAGCAGGAGATGTAGTTGAATCAATGAAGCAAATTGCTGTTGCAGTAGGTCATGGGGCAATTGCTGCAGATTCTGCATATTCTTACATTCGTAGAATTCAACGAGGACCTATTGGGTATGCATAGTAACTTGATCCAATTGGTATTTAGCATGTAAATGAAGAGAGGCAAGTCTCAGCTGCTCACCGTTTCGTCATCGCAAATGCTCCGATTATAGTTTTGGCCTCATCGACTGCCAAGTAATAATATGAAGACATTGTCTTATCAGTATGTCTAAATGATAGAAGCAGTTATTTTATTCTGAAAATTCAACGGGTTAGTACGACTATTGAAAGGGGGAAACGTTAATAACCGACCCCCAGTCCGACTCACACCACGCTGAGCCAACCTTCTCAGCTACATTAAATTTGACCCGGGATGTCTATATGAAAAGAACCAAGGTAATTACAATCGCATTTGCATTCATGCTAGTATTGTTGGCAGCTTCTACACAGAATGTGTCTGCATCAAGTAGATCAGATACTCTTAGAGCCTACATCAATGGTAGATATGACGTTGAGAGAGGAGGATATAGTCCACCATCTGATGATGTTGTTCGAGTGGATGCAACATACGGTGCAATTCTGGCATTGAACGAACTTGGTATTCTTGATAATAAACCACCGCCGATTAATATAACAAAAGCACTAGATGCTTTGATTGACAGGCAATGGACATCAAATGAAGGTGATGACCTGGACGACGCAAGGTATGGAGGATTTAGTGAATATCTCCTTGGTCCAGTTACCATGAAGATGACATACATGGGAATTATTCTTCTTGATATATTGAAAGACTCAGATTATCCGGGAATCACAGATATTGATATTGATACAGAAGGTATCATCATTTATGTTAACAAAACTCAATCAGACATGGGAGGATTTAGTAGTACTCCTGATAGTGATCCAGATATGATGTCAACATTTCAAGCTTTATTCATCATTAATATGCTTGATTTGTACGACTCCAGTCTTGATGCATGGAGTTGGCTCAGGAATGAAACTGCAACCATCGAATGGATTAATGATTGCAAAGTAGGTGATGCGTACAAAATAAGTCCTGATGATGACATGCCTTCAGTATCTGCGTCAGCATCGGCAGTGATGGCTCTTAATCTATTGCCTAGCATTACAACAGTTTCAGGTATCCAAGCTACAATGAATTGGATTCTCGAGAGACAGATTATACAAGCAGACGATTCTACTTTCTCAGGTGGATTTGAAGAAGGAGAAGAAACTGGTGATCCAAACTTCTATAGCACATACTATGCTCTTAAAGCTCTAGATCAATTTGATCGCATCTCTTCTGTAAACAGTAGTGCTGTTATTGATTTCATTCTCAGCTGTCAAGTTGAGGATGGTTCTTGGGGATTCATACCTGGCGCAACCAGTGGGAATCTAGTCTACGCGGGGCAATCTTGTGAACTCCTAAACATACTAGGAAATGCAGCAAATATTCTTGCATCTTCAGCTGATCCAAACACGCCAACCGGATTCATTTTCGACTGGAGACTTTTCTTACTTGTAGGAATTATAGTTGCATCTGCGATTATGGCAATTGTTGCCCTTAGAACAGACTAATAGAAACAAAACTTTATCACGCCTCTAAAGGTAGTGAATCCATAAGGCCAATTAAGGCAATTCTACTAGGTGTATCCCATGGCATTTACCAATACTGATGATGAATCAATTCCAAGGTATCAACGTAGTTATGAATGGTTCACACATCTGGCAAATTCAAAATTGTCAAAAAAGCCTTGGAAACGATTAGGATTATTTTCCTTTTATGATGCACCTTATGCTGAAAGTGATCTAATCTATCTCTCACCGAAGCAAGTCATTTTAACAATGGGAAAACTGGCACAAAGAAAGGAAACAAGCCTAATTCTGGTAGTAGATGCAATGGAAAAGGAAGAGATGGGTCTTAGTACAAAGCCTGGTTTTGACCAGTTTATGAGAATTTTTGATGGCCTTTTCCCAGATTCAACCAAGTTTTACTTTGGCTCTAAGGATTCTGAGATAACCTGGCTTCATGACTATCAGTCTTTCAAAATACCACTAAAATGGTTAATCAAGAGACCTAACATCTTTGCAGAGGTACTATCGGATGCGTCACCAATTGGAGAAGATATTGGACCGGCTGATGCATCTTTTGAGGACATCGCAGGTATGATTCAAGTACTTGTAGAAAAACTTGGTCCACCATCTTTGACAGAAGAAGTTATGGGGAAAATTCGAAGTACTGATGTAAGTGAATATGCAGGAGAAGCAGTTGGACTCATGACTGTTTTCATTAGTCCTACTACAGCTGTTAGTCGTGGAGTAAAATATCTTGGAAAATTCATGAATCTCGTCAAAGATCGTAGAAAACAAGAAATGAAAGAAGTCTATCAGGAATGGACAGAGCGAGTCACAAAGGCATATTCTGAAGAGAACCTGATGAAGTTCTTTGATGATTCAGAGGATTATAAATCAGGATTAATTGAATCTGCAAGCTCGTTCAAGACTATTCTATTAATCACTGAAACAAGAGGAACATTATACGATCTCTTTCTTCCTTTGATTCTTCAATATCTTGTAGAGGAAATTGGATATATACCTCCAAATAGACGACCTAGAACTATTGGTGATTTAAAAGAACAAGAAAAAACAAAACAGGATTACTCTGATGATAATATGAATTATGAAGCACTGGAAGACATCAATGAAGAAGATCTTCCACCTGTCACTGACAAATTAATACAATCAATGATTGATAAAGATGAAAAATTGGCCAATAGTTCGATCGATATTTCGGAAGATGAGTTTGAAGGAAAACCTGAAACTATCCTGTTCCTAGATGCAGCTACTCATATTTCGAAATTCAATCGCTCCTTCAAGTTCGCGCTTAATCTTCCTGAGAAATTTCCGAATATGTCCGTAGCAGCCTCATTCTTTACAGATAGGGAAAAGATCAGTCCTACTCTTCAAGAGGGAGTTCTTGAATACATGAAGGAACGTGCTTTGATTTTTGATCTCCATCCAACTTTATTCGACCAGGCAACTTCAAGAATGCCTATCTCACGAAAAGCATGGCTAAATGGGCAACTACAAGAGATGGAAAGAATAAGATCTGAAGGAGAAGTGGCGTTTCTCGAATTTGATAGTAGTCAAGATAGATGCTGGTCTCTGCATGAGGTAAAAAAGCCAGAGAGTGAGGCAATTGCGAAAATTCGAAGATGGTTTACAAGAAAAGATTGATTTTGTGCATCTCCCGTAAGAGATATAATCTAGCTAGGTATTGAGCCCAAGTGACTGTCCGGAGGCAGAAACAATTGAACAAGGGCGATATGACTCAAGCAAGAGTCCTAAAGATTGAGAAAGGTGATAAAATCACTCTACCTGCAGAATTTGTTGAGAAGATAGGTCATGAATATGGCCTCACTATTCTTGTGATGAAAGACGGCAATGTAAAACTATACCCTGTCGATAGCGAGCGTGTTATGTATCTGAAACTTGTAATTGATAAGTTGAGTAAGAGTTTCTTAGAAGAATTAACCATGGTATTTATGGAAGTTGGACTTGAAGATATTCTCTTTACTAGCGGAATTTGTCAAGCTGCGGATCAATGTTTCTATGAATGTTACTTCACACCACAGCAGTTGTCCGTAGAAGTCAAGTCATTAGAGGAGAGATTAAACAAGATTACAGGCGTGAACCAGGTCATGCTTCAAAACGTACCCTCTGGCAAATAACATAATTTGATTCTTCGGACGTCTTAGAATTAGGAAATACAGAGGATTCATGGTCTAAATGTTAAAAATTACAGAACGACCTGCAATTCAGAGAGATGCGGATCCTCAAAAAAAACTTGCAGAATTGCAAATCCATTTGCATGAATCATTTAGACACCTTGAGGGGATAAACAGATGCGCTGTTCTATTCTCAGGAGGTGTTGATAGTTCTCTTGCTGCGCTTCTTGCAAAACAGCATTGCAAAGATGTGTTATTAATAACAGCGCGATGTGAGAACACTCACGATGCAATAATTTCCAAGAAATCAGCACATGCATTATCATTGGATTTAGTCGAAGTACGAATAGATTCTGAGAATTTGTGGAAAACCCTTCATTGCATAATGCAAGTGATAAAGAAGACAGATAGAATGAATGTGGAAATTGCTATTCCATTCTTTTTTGCTTCACAGGAAGCTCGCAAGCAAGGGTATGAGATAATGATCTCAGGACAAGGACCAGATGAATTGTTTGGGGGTTATGCAAGATATGAGAGCATGTTTATTGATAAAGGCCCTGAAGCTGTTGAAAAGGCCCTCTGGAGAGATTATTCAGTCACAGATGAAGCAAACATTCAACGCGATAGTCAGGTAATTGAATACCATCAACTTCGACCTTTCTTTCCATATCTTCATCCAAAGTTTGTATCGTGTGCTCTGACAATTCCAGCCGTGATGAATATTGATCCCCAGCAAACACCAGCCAGGAAACTGATGTTTAGGAAGTTAGCAGTGATGATGGGAATACCAGAAGAGATAGCGATACTACAAAAGCGTGCAACACAATACAGCTCGGGAACTTCAAAAATGCTCATTCAGGCTATTAAAGAGCATGTAGAAGGCTATCGTAATGAAAGTAAACGAGCAATTCAACTAAACATGGATGAGATTCTTGAGAAAATCAGCCACCAGCAATTTTCGGAAGAATAACTATACTGTCATCCTCTTGCAACAGAAAGTCCAATTGAACCTGTTTTCCATCGACCAGTACAATATGGTCAGTTGTGAGATTTAGCTCAAGAAGAAGCTCAGCCACAGTCTTTGATTCTGTTAAAGTAATTCGTTGAATCTGAGTTGTTTTTCCAGTATCTGACATTTGTGCAACCAGTATACATCTTGAAGAAGATGCTTATAGGATTAATTACAACAATATAATTCGACAAAGTACTATTCAATTATCAACAATTATCGTTGTTATGTCGTTAGTGATATATAGCAGAAGACAATCTATAATGTGTCGTCAATGCCCGAAGGAAATGGAAAACAATCGGTAAAAGTCGTTACAGATTGATGGGTAATAACACAATGTTCATAAGAGCGACGACTGCCGACTCATAAAATAATGACGTAGCGAAGTTCGACGTTCACCGATTTGTTTTATAGGAGAAGAATTGCTATGGTTGGAATTGTTGGTTATGGTGTTTACGTCCCACGATACCGAATAAAAACCTCAGATATTGCCGAACTCTGGGGTGAGGATGGAGAAAAAATCGGACCAGGACTTGGCGTTTTTGAAAAATCAGTTCCTGGACCTGATGAGGATGTAGCTACAATATCAGTAGAAGCAGCACGAAATGCTGTTAAAATGGCAGAAATTGATCCTATTGACATTGGAGCGGTCTATATTGGATCCGAATCTCATCCCTATGCAGTTAAGCCTACAGGAACAATAGTCGCTGAGGCAATAGGATGTTCACACCAAATGACATGCGCTGATTTTGAGTTCGCATGTAAGGCAGGAACTGCGGCAGTACAAACAGCAATGGGACTTGTAAGCTCAAAGATGATAAAGATTGGACTAGCAATTGGGGCCGATACTGCTCAGGGCAGACCTGGTGATGCCTTGGAGTATTCAGCAGCAGCAGGAGGAGCAGCATATTTGATTGGCTCTGAAAATCTCATTGCAACAATTGAAGATACTGTATCCTTTACCACGGACACTCCCGACTTCTGGCGTCGAGAGGGAGAGGACTTTCCAAGTCATGGAGCGAGGTTCACAGGTGAACCAGCATACTTCAGACATGTTGGACAGGGTACAGAATTATTATTGAAGAAAACAAATACGACAATAGACGATTATGATTATTTTGTATTTCATATGCCCAATGGCAAGTTTCCAGTAGCTATGGGCAAGCAGTTTGGAGTTCCAAAAGAGAAGCTTGAAGATAGCTTGGTAGTTCGCCAGATTGGAAATACCTACTCTGGTTCAGCGATGATAGGGCTAGCAAGAATATTGGACATCGCAAAACCAGGATCAAGAATCTTTGTTGTCGCCTATGGTTCAGGTGCAGGAAGTGATGCGTTTTCAATTCGCGTTGAAGATGCAATTGAAGAAAGGCGCGGAGAAGTCCCAACAGTGGATGATTACATAGCGCGAAAGACGTATGTTGATTATGCAACATATGCAAAATATAGACGAAAGATCAAGGCACTTGGGTGAGGTGAATAAACAATGAGTAAGAAAGTAGCAATCATCGGTGTAGGTATGAGTAAATTTGGAGAACTATGGGACAAGAATATCAGAGATATTACATTAGAGGCAGGAATGTATGCAATTTTTGATGCCGAGGTTCCAGGTGCCGATATTGACGGAATGGTCATAGGAAATATGAGTGCAGGTCGATTCACAGGACAAGAACACCTTGGCGCACTAGCTGTAGATATGGGTGGACTTGGTGATATCCCAGCATATAGTGTTGAAGCAGCGTGTGCAAGTGGCGGCGCAGCTGTTAGACATGCATACATGTCAATCTTATCCGGTGAACATGATGTTATGCTGGTTCTTGGAAGCGAAAAAATGAGTGATGTCAACCAGACAGAAGCGATGAACACAATAGCTGTCGCATCTGATTGGGAATGGGAAGGAATGTTTGGTGCTACTTTTCCAGCACTATACGCCTTTATGGCACGTAGGCATATGTATGAGTTTGGCACAACCGAAGAGCAACTCGCCTTACCCACTGTCAAGAATCATAAGAACGCAGCTCACAATCCTTTTGCACAGTTTCAGAAACCAGTACCCATCGATGTTGTGATGAGTTCAGGAATGATTGCAGATCCATTAAGAATCCTCCATTCCTCACCAATCACAGATGGAGCAGCGGGTCTTGTCATGTGCAGAGCAGATCTTGCTAAGAAATATTCAGATACACCAGTGTATATTGAATCCTCGGATCAACGAAGCGATACACTAGCACTACATGATAGAAAATCAATCACAACTATGTCATCAGTAGTTGGTTCAACCAAGTATGCACTAAAAGAAGCTAATCTTGAGTTGAATGATATCGATGTATTTGAATTACATGATAGTTTCTCAATTGGAGAAATTATTTTGACTGAAGATGTAGGTATAGCAGAGAAAGGTAAGGGTGGTAAGGCTCTAGAAGAAGGAATAACAGAGATTGGAGGAAAATTCCCTGTGAATACTTCAGGTGGCTTAAAGGCAAGAGGGCATCCTGTTGGAGCAACAGGTGTTGCACAAATAGTAGAACTTGCACTTCAGCTCAGAGGTGACGCTGATAAACGACAGGTTGACGGCGCAGAAAAAGCGTTAGCCGTGAACATTGGTGGAACAGGTGCAACATCAATTGTTCATATTCTTGGGAGATGATTAATAATGGCAGAACAAAGTGTAGCACAAATCTGGCGACGAATTAGAGCAATGTACAATATTCAGGGCAATAAATGTGAAACATGTGGAACCCACTATTTCCCTCCAAGGCCAGTATGTCCAACATGTCGAAGAAAAGGCAAGTTGGTAGATTTCCATTTCAAGGGACTAGGTACTATCTATTCCTTTGCGATTGTTAGGCAAGCACCAGAGGATTTCAAGAGACAGATTCCATATGTGGTTGCTCAGGTCGAACTTGATGAAGGAACAAGGCTCACAGCTCAAATTGTCAATATTGATCCCGAAGATGTCAAGATTGGCATGAGGGTCCGAGCATGCTTCAGAAAAATCAAAGAATTTGGTCAAGGTGGAATCATAGTCTACGGATACAAATTCGAGCCCACAATGAGAGTCACTGGACATGAATAGGATTTAACTATTAGAGATTCAACTCAGTGATACCACCGACAGCAGGTAGGGCCACATTATATACTGATGTGGCTCCTATCTTTGCACTATGTTTTATTGCGTTGTGAACGTGTCCGTGAATTACTAAATCAGGTTGTTGATTGAGAACAACATTGTAGAATTTTCGACTTCCAAGCCAAGAAAAGGCTCTTTCATCCTCGCCTACGCAAGTTTCTAAGCAGGGGCTATAGTGCATAAGAAGAATTTTGTGATCCACTTTTTTGTCGATTTTTTTAAGGAGAGATGCAGCTCTCTTTGCTCTTCTCTCGAATATTCCCTTGATGCTGGGAATATTTCGTCTTTGCCATGTAGTAGCCTTATCAAGAGACCCTTGAGTTCCAACAATCCCTATGGCTTCGGTTCGCACTTGGAAAGTGAATGATTTCTCATCGAGAAACAACATACGGTCTCCAACAATTGAGAGAATCTCTTTTCTAACCTCATTATATTCTTCATTACCAAAACATGCGACAATAGGAAAGCCAGTACCAAGTCGAGCGTCGATAAGGTCTAGAATTGTTGTGTATTCCTCAGCTTTTCCACGGCTTACCATATCACCAGCAAAAAGAAGTAAATCGGGAGTACTTTGTAGAGCTAGAGATTGTTTGAACTCAATTAAGAATCTTGGACAATGAACATCAGCTACAGCTAGTATCTTCACGATATACTACATCCTTTACTACGCGATTTGAAACGAAAAACAAGAATATTAAGTGTTCTAAAAAACACAAGCAATCCGCTATCAAAGAATAGAATAATAACAAGAAGATTAAATGTGTCAAATGCTGAATTAAAATTGTGACAGATTTGGCAATGTGGGCGATGAATCTCTTTGATAGGCTGCATCTAGGACATCATATCATGATAGATCGGCTTGTTGAAGAGAAAGATCCGATTGTGGTAGTGACAGATGGTGAATTAATAGGACAAAATTTGGAGCTACAACAAATCATTCAACCCACGGAAGTCAGAGAGGCAAGATTAAGGGAGTATTTGAGTGACTGCAAACTTGAGGATATTGTTGAGGTCAAGGCACTATCAAAAAAAGATGAACTTCTAAAAATTCGAGGAAGTCTCAATTTTTTAATGTATGAAGGACCTTGCTGTACAGAGATTCAATCAGGAGCACTAGAATTACGAAAACAGAAACTTAGTGTTGAGGACACCATTGAATTCCTAAAACCTGTTCGAGCCAATGATGGAGAAAAAATTGCCTCAGCACGAATAAGACGTGGAGAGATTGATAGACAAGGATGTAAATTAGTGGGTACGACTGAATCACCACGTCTACTTCAAGTAGATAAACGGTCAGAATTGAAACAACCCAAGGGAGATTTGTATTGCACAAGAGATTGCGTACCTGAAAGAGAAGTTGTGAGACGATTAAATGATGAGACCCCAGAAGTGGTTATCACTGTTGGAGATGTGACAACTGCTACAATCTTGGAAGAAGGGTTTACGCCTCAAGTTATGCTTATAGATGGAATAACAAAACGAGGTAAGTATGATAGGGAATTCGTAGCAGAGAAAGAATATTTGATTTATAATCCAGCTGCAGTAATATATCCTGAAGCATGGTCAACAATAGCTACAGCAATTGATAATGAGAAAACAACACTAATCTCAGTTGATGGGGAGGAGGATCTTCTTGGATTTCCAGCAGTACTACTCGCACCAGAAGGATCAGTAGTCCTCTATGGTCAGCCCAACGAAGGCGTAGTATGGGTGCCAGTTACTGAAGAGAACCAAAGCATTGCTCGAAAACTTCTTGAACACATGCCAATCATTGTCTAAATATTTGATTCTTTATCTTAGAACTTGGTAAATACATCTGGGATTCGTTCAATGCAGTCCGTAGCGACAATATGGTCACCAAGAGCACTGGCTGCAAGTTCGCCAGCAAGACCAGATATGAACGCGCCTGCACAACTAGCTTCAAAGGCATTGGGATGACGAGACATAAGTGAGGCGATAATCCCTGTCAAGACATCTCCTGTTCCACCAACAGTCATCGCTGGGACTCCTGTCCGATTAATTTTATATTGACCAGAGGGATTTGCAATCACATCGATGTGACCTTTAAGGAGTATAATTGCTTGATACTTTTGTGCCGCATCTTTTGCTCTCTTGATACGATTATCTAGATCTTCAGGATCGCCAAGGTCAACATCCATTATTGTTTTTAGCTCTCCCCAGTGAGGTGTAAGAACTACAAATTCAGGATTCATCTTAATACCAGATCCTTCGATTGCTTTAAGCCCATCAGCATCGAGAACTAGTGGTTTTTTCAGTTCAACAATCTTTTGCACAAGTGTTTTCACAGATGTTATTGTGTCAGGGTGGTTCCCCAATCCAGGACCGAAAGCAATAGCATTATTCTTAGCTATCATCTCAAGTACCAAATCTGTAGTTTCACGTTGGAGTATCTTTGTACCTAAACTAGTGACCATCAGGTTGGGGCTATATTCACGAATTGCAGAAACGACTGGTTCCGGTGCGAGAATACTTACAAGGTCAGATCCAGTACGAAGAGCAGCCATCCCTGAAAGAGCAGGTGCACCTGAATAGACATCGCTGCCACCTATAACAAGGATACGCCCAAAGTCCCCCTTCTTTGCACTCGATTTCCGTGGCTTGTTGAAAGGCAGGAGATCCCCAGGTCCGCATGTATAGGACGCCTCTCTGGGTATGCCTATTGTTACAACATGGGATTTTCCTGCATATTTTAAGGCATGTGCTAAGCCCTGCTTTTCTGCATGTAGAGAGATGGTATGATCTGCGATAACAGCAGCTCCATGAACCTCACCTGTATCTGAATCAATTCCTGTTGGCATATCAATTGAGTACTTGATAGCATTGGATTTGTTGATTGTTTTGACAGCAGTAAGAAGAGGTTCTCGAAGTGTAGAATGAAGACCAAATCCCATTAATCCGTCAATAATAATATCAGCATCCAAGATTGGTCTGCAAGACTTGACATCTGATTCAGTCTGAAGAGAAGCCATACTGATACATTTCAAATTTCTTAGAATATCCCAATTCATTTGAGTGTCTTCATTAGAAATAGCTTTTTCGTGACCGAGTAAGAAGACTCGAACCTTTGCTCCGACCTCGTCAAGATATCGAGCAGCAACAAGACCATCACCGCCATTTCCTCCGAGACCTGATAGAATAACTACAGATTTACCTTCAATATTTTCTGTATCAATGATTACTCTAGCTACCTCTCTTCCAGCTATCTGCATGAGAAGACTATGCGAAATACCAAGGTACTGTGCATTACGTTCTAGTGACCTCATCTCATTGGTGCTGATAGGTTTAGACTTCATACAATACCACACTCTGGATTTTACACAGTCACTTGTAACTGCTTATCTATATCAATGCATTTCTTGGTGTATGATACTCTTCTTTCAAGAGTCGAAAATAGAAAGGTTGGGAGTAAAACTCCCAACTATATCATTTGTTGAGGTATTCATGGATACCGCGTGCTGCAGTCTTGCCAGCACCCATTGCACTTATGACTGTCGCAGCTCCAGTGACAATGTCACCACCTGCAAAGACACCAGATATTGAGGTCATTCCCGTTTCTTCATTCACAACGATAGTGCCCCATTTTGAGATTTCAAGACCAGGTGTAGATTGAGGGATGATTGGATTAGGAGAGTTACCAATGGCTACAATTACCATATCTACATCGATAACAAACTCTGAACCCTCAATTGGTACAGGTCGTCTTCTTCCTGACTCATCAGGCTCTCCAAGTTCCATGTGCAGACACTCCATTCCTACTACATGTCGCTTATCGTCACCAAGGACTTTGATTGGATTCACCAGAAAATGAAACTTGACGCCTTCTTCTTCAGCGTGATGAACCTCTTCAGCACGTGCAGGGAGTTCTTCGCGCGAGCGGCGATAGACTATAGTCACTTCATCAGCTCCGAGCCTGAGAGAGGTACGCGCAGCATCCATGGCCACGTTTCCTCCACCAATGACAGCAACTTTCTTACCCACACGAACAGGTGTATCGTATTCTGGGAATTTGTAGGCTTTCATGAGGTTGACACGAGTGAGGAACTCGTTTGCAGAAAACACTGTTGTCAGATTCATTCCTGGAATTCTCATGAAATTAGGAGCACCAGCTCCACTACCCACGAAGATAGCTTGATATCCATCTTTTTCCATGAGCTCAGGAATTGTTCGAATCTTGCCAATGACATGATTTAGTTTGACTTCTACTCCAAGCTTCTCTAAGAATTCCACCTCTGCTTGAACAATTTCCTTTGGTAGCCTAAACTCGGGAATACCATATACGAGAACTCCACCAGCCCTGTGGAATGCCTCAAATATTGTCACATCATAGCCCATCTTGATAAGATCTCCAGCGCATGTAAGACCAGCTGGACCAGCTCCGATAATTGCCACCTTCTTCCCATTCTTTGGAGTAAGTTCTGGTAGTGGCTCACTGTGTAATCGAGCATAATCAGCAACAAAACGCTCCAGTCGACCAATTGCAATTGGCTCGTTCCGAATACCGTAGATACAGGATTGTTCACACTGGGTTTCCTGAGGACATACCCTTCCACAGACTGCTGGAAGACTATTGGTCTCCTTGATCTTTGCAGCCGCTTCCATAAACTTGCCCTCACGAATTAAACCTATGAAATCCCTAATTGGCACCTCTACAGGACAGCCACTGACGCATTTTGGATTTCTGCATTGCATACATTTCTCAGCTTCAGCTATTGCCTGCTCGGTAGTATAACCAAGTGCAACTTCATCAAAATTGTGACTTCGATCCCTTGGATCTTGTTCAGGCATTGGAATTTTCTTTGTCGGAGGCTTTCGCTCTCTCTTTGCAGCCGTGTCTTTGTTATCATCTGCCATCACTCAGCACCTCCTTTTTCTCTCTCCCAGAGTTCATTCGATATGGCTTCCTTATCAACATAAGCTTGTAATCGGTCCATCAGTTCACCAAAATCAACCTGATGACCATCAAACTCGGGTCCGTCGACACACGCGAATTTCATCTGTCCACCAACAGTCACACGACAAGCCCCACACATTCCAGTTCCATCTACCATAATGCTGTTTAAACTAACAATAGTGTGTATCTTTGATTCTTCGGTAGTCTTAGCAACAAACTTCATCATTGGAACAGGTCCGACTGCAAAGACAAGGTCAATCTTACGGCCTTGCTTGATGAGATCTCCGAGAACGGTTGTAACAAATCCATGAGTACCGCAGGTACCATCATCCGTGGTTTCATAGAATTCATCACTAATTGTTTTCATTTCATCTCTGTAGATGAGTAAATCCATGGTCCTTGCACCATTAATTGTGATGAGATAATTGCCTGCCTCTTTGAATGCACGTGCTACAGGATATACAATTGCACTACCACATCCTCCTCCGACAGCAACCACAGTACCATAGACCTTGTCTGTTGGCGAGGGTTTTCCTAACGGACCAATAAAGTCATGAAGATAATCGCCAACCTCAAGACTACCAAGCAACCGTGTGGACTTTCCCACCTCTTGGAAGGTGATAGTAATTGTCCCCTTCTCACGGTCAAAATCAGCCAGAGTGAGAGGAAATCGCTCACCAGTTTCATTCACTCGAATCATGACAAATTGACCAGGTCTGCATACTCGAGCTATTTCTGGTGCTTTCACAACCATCATCTTGGTTATGTCATTGAGTACTTTTTTGTCTAAGATTTCGTACATTGATCAAAGCCTCAACTAGACCCTCTATATACTGAGGGGAACAAATCAAGAGCGCAATGACGTGCGAGATAAAAGTTATGATGACGCTGTATCATTCAGAATCTACTATAGATTGTATTTACCTCTCGTACTACTAATCCAGGTAAGTCCTTTACAGATTTTATTGGATATACTGCCGCACCAGCTGTCTGTAAGGCCTGATGGATTTTAGATGTCCTAGAACCTCCACCAGAACCTATATGAAACAAGAATAGTTTGTGTCCGCGTTTGGCCAACGTGCTTACAGTATCAACCATCTGTTTCCAATTGTGTACCTCAGCATCTGTGATAAGGAGTACAACAACATCGGATTCTGCAGTATCACAGTGCTTTACGATCTCTTTGACTGGAGCAACTGTTCCGCCTCCTTGATAGGAGAGCAGCACCTCTTCAGCAAGTTTCCGTTCTTTTGACCAGTCACTTGATCGTGTACCATCTGAGAAATTGATTGCTGATACTCTACATCCATGACGAAATGCAAAGTCCATAGCGGCAAATGCAGAAACAAGAGCCGTATGATATTCACCTGCGATTGTTTTAGATCTCATAGCCCATGTCATTGAACCGGACGAATCTATAACCAGCAACATATCAGGAGGTGAATATGAACTTGCGTTTCTAAAGGTCTCATAGCGCTGCCACTTACGTGTTGATCTATTTGGGATAAGGATAGGAAATGCTTGGAGAGATTGGACAATGTCAAGATCTTCGATGGGATCTCCGAGTCGCCAGACTTTCGGCATTAAAGGAACATATCCTGTGGATTTCGAGGATTGCACTTCGAACCTAATCGTACCATAGGCCTTAGCACGATACCAGAAACGTGTCCATTCCGCACCAGCAGGCCCAACACCTGCAGTAAAATAGACACCTTGTAAATCTTCAATATCTCCATCCATTTGTTCTACTTCAATTGCTAGCCGTTCCATCTCTTCGTCAAGACTGGCTGTATTGGGGGCATCGAAACATTTACGAGCCATGTCCCCATTTCTTGCTTCTACAGGACTTCCCATGACAGCATCAACATCAAGAGGTACATCAACTAGTCTCGAACTACCTTCAACATCAATTGACTCGATTGTAATTTGGTTTTGTGAGAGATGGCCCAATAATCCCTCAGAATCCTTGGGTAGCCACTTGGAGATTATTTCTGCGATTTTGTTACATGCCTTAGGCCAGTGATGCTCGTTGTTTATTGATTTCCTAGCAACATCAACAATCTGAGTTGATACCTCAATTATATCCTCTCTAACTGTTAGAATTATGGGAATTGGAAAGCCCCACATCAATCTGTAGCAGGTGACAATTAACATCCATAAATCGCTAGGGGCACTTACTCTCATCGCGGAATCATGAATTGAAGTATTAATTCTTGAATGAGTAAGATTTGGGAATCGATTAAGAAGATTAGAATCAACAACAAAGTCTGCATAGAGATTGCATACAAACATGGCGGTCTCATCATTCACATATCTCCTTGCTGCAGAGAACATACGTCCATTCATCACACCATCATAGGGACAGAGAAGGTAATGCTGTATTTCATGATGACATACAGAAACAAGATAGGACTGAGCCTCTTCAGTGTTTAGATGAAGTGGAACACCAACGGTATTCAGATGAACACGCCAGTTTTGGGAATCAATGTAAAAGAAACTTGCAGTTTTATTATCATGCTCAATCTCAGGTTCTGGAAGAGGGGGATAATAAAAATCGCTAATTGCCTGAAACCAAGCAATCCTAGCTATATCCTTGAGTGATTCAATACTGACCAATTGATCATCTATGGATTCCATCGGATACACCTCTAGGAGCTGAGATGTGACTTAAGTTCGTTTTTTAGTTTAATCGCTTCAGAACCGCCAGAGATTTCTAAAAATACTGAAGACTCTGGAGAATCGCCAGTGACATAAATTACAAGTGTTAGACCATCAATTCTCAGTACTTTCCTCTTTGGCGCACTTAGGGTTTCTTTAAGAATTGGTGTTAATTTTGGGTAGCTGACACCAATTGTAGTCCATAAATCCTGCCATTGTTCAAAGGTAATCTCAAACTGGGTTAATGTAAGACGATGAAGTGCCTCAGATACAGCTTTCAATAACATACTTCGATTTGGAAAATCAGTATTTTGTTGTAGTTCACTATGAATTTCACTGAGTTTATCGACATTCTGACTCTTGATGCTATGTTCAATATCTTGGACGGTTTTAGCATACTTTGGCTTCTTCAATTCCTTAGCAAGGTCCGCATAATCCAGTCTTACAAGTAAATCACTTTTTGCCATTTCTTTAAGCTGCTCTTGAGTGTCTTTTGATTCATTGCCATGTTTTAGATTCTCAATCAATTCTAATGCCACAGTTCGTTGAGCAAATCTCGCTGAAGCTAATTCGACTAGATGTTGTGTGAAATTGTAAGCATTCCCATAGAATGGAGACCTCTCAAGTTCATCTCTGACAAAGCGTGTCCTGTGCCAGAAAACAAGAGGAGCCAATGATTTTACAACCTCTATACTTACTTCTTGAGCACCAACAAGCCACGCAGCCGCTTTTGAATATCGATTAAGATCCTTTACTGCTCGGACACTCAAAGGAATGATGACTTTATTGCAGACGCTTTTTGCTGTATTAAAATGACATCCATCGCATAATCCAGTTTCAACAGTAAGTCCAGAGGACTGACTCTTATCTGCTCTAATGCAAGCACCAAACTCACGCACTAGTGATCGCATATATTCTGATGCCTCAGGTGATACTGAAACCTTATCTGCGAGATTCCAGATTGTCAATAGTTTTTCCTCGGTAAGAATTGCGGGTACTTGCCATAGTTCATCGAATCCAAATAATCGCTCATCTCGTGAAGCAAGAATTAACTCAAGATCACTCACTGTTGGCATTGTAATTGGTACCGCAATTCCAAAACGGTCAAGAAAAGGTGGGCCCATTTCGAAGGTACCACTATCAGATGGATTGAGTGTAGCATAAAGGCAGAACTCTTCACACCGCTTCACTTCATCATAATACTTCACCTCACCTTCTGCTAGCAGAGATAGTAGAATATTCTGAGAGTAAGGAGTTAGTCTATTTACTTCATCAATGATCTTCCAAAATCCAGTAATGAATGAACGCCAGACAACAACTTCAACTCCTTCTTTCATGAGAGGACCTGGACGCAGAGTCGCAACCATCTTTTCTTCAGTTAATTGGGGATGACCTCGAAGGATGCCATCATCAATCTCTTCCAAGCTTTTTCCGGTCATCATACGACCAAGTAACTTTGCTAATGTTGTCTTTCCGCCGCCATGACCACCAACCATTAACATAGCAGACCGTGGTACTAATGCATTAAGAACACAGGCACCAGCAATTAAAGGAAGTCTTGTAATCTGTGGTTTATCTTTCCCACTACCCGTTGTGTATTTTATTTCTAGGTCTGTTGAATGAACAAAGAGACCTCTACTCTCTATTGTAGTAATGATACTAATGACAAGGTCTCGTAATGTCATTGAAGGATTACTCATTATATCACAGGCTATAAACTGGTTAATCTATAATGCTTATGAACATCGCAGATAGCGGCGCGAATTGCTTGTTTCTAAAATAACCTCCTTTCAATAATTTAACGATATTCCTTGAATTCGGCGATGTTCTATATAGTATGCAATAAGTGTTGCCTGTGTAGTAATCTAGCTCTATCGTTTTATCATAATAGATTATTCTCGCCTCCAACAAAATGAACAAAATGATGCGAGATTAACTTGAAACAAAATAGATACATGTTTAACTATAAGAATAAGGAATAGAATTACAAAGGGCGCGATTTTATTCCGTCTCCGAAGATGTAATATGTCTTCATGAGAGAGTCCGAGGGCCAAAAAGTGGGGCTGCAAGTTGTCTGAAGAAAAAATCTATGCAGAAGCAGTTACATTAACTGAGCCTGAACATCAACCATCAGGTCGAATCAGTCAGTATTCTGTTATTACAAAAGCAATGGAATTTCAGGCACTGGTAAAAAAGTACAATGACATAAAAAATGCATTAGTTGATACGGGGCTTGAATTCGGAGGTAGTGTGCTCTTAATTGGCACTCCTGGGACGGATTTCGAGGCGTTTTCATACTATCTATGTCGAGAGATGCCACTCAAGATGGTTCGTTTTAAATTTGAGGAGATGCTTAGAGATGATATAAAGGAGCAAAATCTCTTCACCATTGGATTTGAATTCGCAAGGAGAAACTCACCAGTCCTTTTACTGAATGAACATCTCGAGCTAATTGCTCATAAAAACAGTGTAAGAGCAGCCATTCTTCAGGATGAACTTCGACGCACCTCATGGGACAAAGATGAGGTACTAGTTGTGGCAAGTACAACACGACCCCAAGAGCTAGATAACGAAACTCTTGAGCTCTTTGATAGAATCTATGTATTTGAAATAACGACATTGGAAGATAGGATACGCGTATTTGAACAAGTCTTAAGAGACCGTGAAGATATTGATCCTACAACTGTGGCTGAATTAACAGATGGATGGGGATTCACAGATATTAAGAAACTTGCAGTAAGTCTATTCATGACAGAGAAAACAACAACTGGTCAGATCTCGAAGGAAAAAATTGAGGAATTGATAGATTCTAGCCATGTTTTGCCACTTACTAATAATCAATACATGACATCAATAACTCAAAAAATAAGTGGGACTGCTCAACCAGATTTGGAATCGTTATGTCATGAATACCCGGATGATTTTCTTGATCAACTCTATCTCTTAGCCGTAAGTGATGACTACGCAAATACTCAGCGGATTATCGAGGTCCTGAATGAGGGAATGCCACTCTCAAAAATAGACCATGAGTTCCTTACTAGACATCCATATCTTCTCAATGGCTCGGCAGAGGACCGTCTTACTAGACTTCTCCGTGCAAAGAAAAGTAGTGATAGACTCCAAAGGATAATGGGACGCTAACTAGGGGAATATTAATTGGAAAATATTAGACCATATATTGAATCTGTGAAGTTGGATAATTTCCTATCATTTTACTCAGGGATAGTCAAATTTGACAGGGGATTGACTGTACTCGCAGGTCCAAATGGCTCTGGGAAAACATCTATTTTTCATGCACTTAAGTTCGGCTTGGGCTCAAATCAACGAGAGAATAGATACAGCAAGTGGAGTGATTTCATTAGACACGGTGCTTCAAGTGCACAAGTAGAAGTCATAGTTAAAGTGAACGGACAGAATCGGAAATTTCTGAGAAAAATAGATCGTGATGGAATTCCAAGAGCATATATTGATGGTCGTAGAGTTAAGGCTGCAGAACACAGGCAAATTGTTGATGCATTTGGCTTGGATACTGATAATCCACTAGTATTCATACCTCAAGAGAGAATCAATGCAATTCGAGATATGGATCCGTTTGAAGTCCGTAAGCTTGTGGAGGAAGGTACTGGACTTGATACACTACGAGATAGGATAACACTTCAAGAAACAGAGGTAGTCTATAGTAAGCAAAAACTAGCTACTGCATTAACAGAATCAAAGACTGTTGAGAGAGAACTCGAGCTTCTAAAACATGATCTAGATAGATTAGAGAAAAAACGTGCACTCCAAGAGAAAGAAAAAGTATTGGAATACAATCTCAAGTGGGCATCTTATGATGATATAACAAAAAGAATTACGACTATCAAGGAAGAGATTGAAGGAAAAGAAACAGGATTAATTTCAATTCTAGATGAGCAGAACCAAATTCAATTTCAAATCAATGAGAACGAACAGCAAACACAAGATGTTGAAAAACAACTAGCGAGTATTCAGATTGAAATTGGAAGCATATCAGCTAGAATTGAAGAAGAGCAGAGGAACCTATCAAGAATTCGTGGAGATTCTCAGAAGCAAGTAAGTGAATTGCAACAATTGGATCGGGAAATAAAATCTGAAACCAGGAAACAGGATAAGCTAAAGGAAGATATTGGAAGAATTACTTCAACAAAAGAAGAAACCATGGAAATGCAACGGCAGTTGCTGAAAGAATTAGAAGATATAGAAAGTGAGAGAAACGAAATTAGAGAACAACTAGAAAGCTTTGCAGATTGGAACACAAAAAGAGCAGAAACTCATGGTAAATACAAAGCACTTCAGGTTGAGATTGAAGGCAAAGATCTCCTTATGAGAAGTGTTCGTGAAAGGCTGCAAATAGAAGAAGCAGAACTTGAATCAATTGAGAGTAAGTGGACTCATACATGGTCTGAATTAGAAAAGGTGGATGAAAAGGAACTTACTCTGAGGAAAGGCCAAATTGAAAGGGAAATCGCGTCTCTCAACGAGAAGCGTTTTCGCCAGAGCAGTCTGGTTTCTCAGCTGCAGAAGGAAATTGATGAACTCCAAATTAGAATGTCTGAAACATCAAAACGAATTCCAGACACTGTGAGAGCTTTGAAGGAGGTAATTATCGAACACAAGCTCGAATCGGCAGTAGGACCTATTATCGAGCTCTTTAGTGCAGATGATTCAATCGCATCTGCTGTGGAAGCGATTCTATTGGATAATTTAGCACTAGCATTCATTGTTACAGAAGAATCAGACTTTCAGATACTTCAAAAATTAAGGGATAATGTTGATGCACCTTCACCACTCATCTTAGTTAAAAAATCCAAAGAGCAGATTCAACGACCATCGCTAAGTTCAATAGCGGGGATAGATGGGTGGCTTTGGGACAGATTGAATGTTGATGAGAAAACGCAATCACTTCTTCGGATAGCTATTGGAGATTTTGTACTTACCAAATCAGGAAAAGTTGCCGCTCGTGTAGCAACAAGAGATAACTTGAGAGCTGTTTCATTGGACGGTCACGTAATAATTCCTGATGATGAAAAAATTGTAAGCAGTCCAAGAATAGAATCGTCAGGACTAGTCTCCACTGCACCGCTCCAAGCACGTTTATCTCGAGCAAATAAGGATCTCACAATCGCTAGAAAGCATGTAACAGATACGATGAGTAACATTGAATCTCTTACAAATGAACGTGAACAGATTCTGGACATATTAAGTCAGATGACAAGATGGAGTGGAACATGGGAAAGACGAAAGAAGCTCCTACAGACAATCCCAGAACAAGAAGAACGACTCGCTGCAATAGATAATGAATTCAAAATTCTTCAAGATGAATTAATCAAGTCCGAGAGAGAACTCAGAAAACTGGATAATACACAACCACCAGAGAGGAGTAGGTTGGTAGGTCAGGATTCGGCTTTAAGAATCAAACAGAGACGCACTCAAGCAGAGTTAACTAAAGTAGATAATAAAGCAAACGCGGCTGAGCGTGATGAGGAACTAAAGCGATTTGATCTAAAGAGAGTTTCAGAGAATCTAGATGTACTTACCAATAGTCTGAATGAATTGCGAACAGAGATTAAAGAATCAAAGAATGCCGTGTCGATTATATTGGAGAAAATCGAGAATATGAAGGCAAACCAAGAATCAATAAAGATACAGAAAGAGAATCTTGGAGATAGTCTTGTAAGATTAAAAGAAGCCAATCGAGCTCTAAGTGGAAGAATAGTCGAATTAAACCTCATCGTCAAAGAGAGAAAATTACAGGTCCTTCAAGCAAAGAGACAATTAACAAACATGGAATATGATCTTGAGAATCTTGAGCGAGAACTAGAGAATCAAGAGAGACCGAGTACAGTTAGACCTCTTGATGAGGTTCGGGAGGAATTAATCAAATTACGTCATATACTTGATGATTATCAAGATGTCTCTGAGAGTGTAGCACACACTGAAACTCAACTAAAGGGGCGTCTCTCTGAACTCCTGCAAAGAGTCACTGAACTTCAGGAAGAATTGGATGAGGCAGAATCAGCAGTGAAAAATATCAGGGAGCAGTATCACAATGGTATGAAAGACATTCTCGACAAAGTTGAGAGAGGTGTTAACGAGGTTTTAGGGACTGTTCGATTTCCTGGAAGTATTAGATTTGATCTAGCATTGAGAGACGGAAATTATGGAGTAGAATTCAAATCTAGAATTAAAGCAGAGGGATTTGGTGAAATCAGTGCAGGATCAGGAGGTGAAAGATCACTTATTGCTATTGCACTGATATTGGCACTGCAGCGATTCAATCCTGCACCAGTATATGTTCTTGATGAAGTCGATACATTTCTAGATGCAACAAACACTGAGCTTGTCAGTAGATTACTTCACGATGCATCCAGACGGAGTCAATTTGTTCTCTTGACACCAGCAAAAAGCACCCACCTTCTCAAACATGCTGATAAGATTCTTGGAGTAGTATCTCCAAATAGTGTTGAACCATCGATAATCATTGAAAGTCCGAAATTCAAAGGACAGTAGGAATAATGAAAATGAAAAAGAACATGAGTTTGGCTGAAAGGGTGTTTCAGATAGTCCAAGCTATACGTTCAGCAGAGATAGATCCTTTGGAAATGCGATTGATAGATTCATACAAAGAGCTTCAAGAACTTGTTGCAGATGTAGATAGTAGGATAGACATTGATGAGATGCTTAACGAGATTCTAGGTGTCAAAGTGACTCGTGTTCAAGAATTGGCTCGTGTTTTGGCATCACCTGAGATATATGTTGCAAAACTAAAAGGAAAATCAACAAAGACACTCGCTAAACTTCTTCGAGTCAACCAACCGGTTATCATCAATCATCTTGAGCATAGCACATTAGACAACTCGTTAGAGAGAGTGATACAATTAATTGATAGTATGTCAAGAGAGTATCCAGATGATGTGGTTCCAAAGATAAGTGAAATTCCAAATGGATTTTCACTTCAGACTGAGGACGCTGTATTTTTGGAGGACCTTGAGAGATTCCTTGAAGCAATTCCATTTGATGGAAGGGTCATTTTTGATGAAATTGTTGAGAGTCAGGAATTCGAAATCTTTCTGAAGAATTTTCTATACATCATCATCCTTGTATCTCGCGGGCGATTGAAGTATAATCCAGTCACACGTCAGCTATGGAAGCCTATTGCTCCTGAAGCAACCTGATAGCCTATCTATATACCAACTTCGATTTCAGAATCTTCATTCAAGTCCTTTGTTTCTTCAATAGGTTTTGGTATTCGAGAATGAAGGTGCAACTTTGCTATTACAATAAAACCTACTAGTGATACTGCCACAAGAGCAGAGGCAGCTCCAATGAATGGCGGAATAGTTGATGCAACAGATTCTGCCCAGAATCCACCTAGCCCCATTCCAACAACTTGTACTGAAGTAAATGCAACATTGAGTAATGAAAATACACGACCTCGTAGCTTATCTTCAACAAGTTCTTGCATGAGAACGGCTAATGGAATATTCAAGATGACATCGACAGCACCTATGATTGCCCAAGAAATCATTACGCTTAGCATATCAAATGAGAGGACAAGGGCAAAGACTCCAACGCCAGCCAGAAATGCGGCTGATGTGACTAGATACAATGGTTTACCAATTGCTTTCTTTTTACTAAAGTAGATTGCACTTATTGCACCAGAAGCTGCTCCTGCACTTAAGACAAGTCCAATCTGTGTTGATCCTAATGCAAGTTCACCCTCAAAGTATGGCATGAGGAGTGCGTTTAAAATTCCTGATGACATTGCAATCAACATTGCAAAGACGAAGAGAAATGATAGAATTGCATTCCCAGCAACGAATTTACCACCCTCGATTATCTGTCTTCGAAGAGGCTCTGTATTGGTTCTATCATGCTTTGGAATTAGATTAGTACGGATTCCTCTAAGCGCAATAGCTGAGAAGATGAATGTAGAAGATGTAATTGCAAAAGCGAGAAAATAATCAGGTGCAAGGAGCTCAACCAAGATACCTCCAACAGGAGGAACAACTAACTGAACGACTTGAAAAGTCATTTGAGAGAGAGAGTTTGCAGCTACTAATTCATCATCTTCAACAAGATTGGGAATTGATGCACTCCTCGCTGGAAAGAACCATGCATTTGCTATGGCAAAGATAAACGTAAGCAAATAAACCCAATAGATAGTGGGGAGAAATTTTGGAAAATAGATTGTAAGAGGAGTTAGAAGGATAGCAATAGCTCTAACAATATCAGAAACGACCATGATATTCTTGCGATTCCATTGATCGACGTAGACACCAACAAAACCAGCGAATAATACAACTGGGACTGTTTCAACCATCGCTAGAATTGCCATTGCCATTGGAGACCCAGTCAAACCATAGGCATAGAACATAAGAGCTAAAGACGAAATTGCGGTACCAATATTTGAGACTAATTGACCGGACCAAAGACGGGCATAGTCACGATGCGCAAGTATTGTTTTAAAACCAATTTGCTTCTGATTTTCCGAATCCACCTGAAGCGATTCTAGCTCAGTCAAATGAGTTACCTCCGAAAATATGATCGTAAAATAGCATCAGTAGAAATTTTGCGTCTTTCAATATTCCATTTTCGAGGTGTCATGTCAAACCGATGCTGACTCATTTTAACCCCTCAAATTGATGATAAACGCTCGAGCCAAGGCTTCTGTTGACTGAACTCGGAGAAGTCGACTTTCCCTATTGATTTGATTTAATTCATTATTGTTGTTTCTTGTCACTATAATTCACACCTTCCTATAGTTTGGTCACAGGATATGCTATTTCTGAGCTAGAATGACCAGTTCTTCGACCACTTGGTGACCATTTATCAATCAAAGAGGGATCAGATACTATGAAACCAATTCTTTGTTCTTCATTATTCATTCTTATCTACCTCACATTTGTAATGTAAGCATAGGTTATAGCGTCGGTACTGATGCCACGACGGTTTGCATAATGTTTCGGGATGGTTGAGTTATTCCTTGTCAGAGCCATAATAGTTCACACTGAATACTGTTCAGAATTAGTATATATACCGAAGCCACTTTTTGGGGTCACATAATGAAGTCACATATTGTGACTAACTCGAGGGCGCTTTTGATACAGAAAAAGATTAGATTTTATACGAAACAAGCTAGAGGTGTAGATAGTCATGAATGAATATACAGTTCTAGTCAAACTCCTAACGAGAGCAGGTAATCCGATTGGCGCAAGCATAGAGGATATGCTCGATGCATTGGGACTTCCTGAGGATGTTGGAAGGCACATCCTTTTCCAACTATTGGGCAGCCTGCATGAGAATATCAAACCACTAGGGCTCTGTATAAAGCATAGTCCCATAGCAGGAGTGTTCTATATTGACACAACAGAACATCCGGATGTATCTCAAGAGAGTACTACCTTATCTGATAGACTGGCAGCTACATTACTGATAGTTATCACATTGGCATATCAAGAGGGAGGATGGGTGAGCATTGACCGAGTCCGTGAATTCAGAAAGAAAGCATTACGTGGATTAATGGAGGATTTAAGAGACCTTCAGAGTATGGATTATGTGGAAATAAGTCAAGATAAAAAACAAGTTCGGCTTGGAATGAGAGTTCCCTTTGAAATTGACTATGAATCATTCTTCAAAAACCTCGCTGATAGTTAAGGAATACAATACCGTTTCGTTAGTTTTATCAAGCAAAGGTCGAAGGTCAAATTGGTCGTAATCATGTCGCATAAACGTTCACTAAGATTTGCAAAAACGACCTGCCCAATTTGTGGGAGTAAAGAGGTCGCCCGAGATGACCACAAGGGTGATCTACTATGCACAAACTGTGGACATATAGTTACCAGGACTGAGTCACGAGCAGTTGGAAAATTCGATATAGCCCAACATCTCAAGCGAAATGGTAAGATGTCATTCACCAAGCTCAAAGAGGTTACTGGTGCATCCGATGATAAGCTCTTTGGAGTATTACAGAATATGGAGAGCATGGATCTGGTTGTGCAAATTGGCGGAGATTATTCTCTTACAAAAAGAGGACAGAGATGGTACCGTCAGCGATTGGGACAGGAGTGGGGATACTAATCTAAGAATTGCATCCCCTTCATTTTAGTGGACACTATAAATACTCTCATCATTTACATTTATTATATTAATTTTTACCATTAAAAATAGATTTATTAAACTTCAAGCTGAAACTAAAATTGGATTCGATTCTCCGATTTCTTTAATCTCCCTCCTAACCACGCGATGAGTAATGCTGCAAAATCAGCAGCTCTTCAAATTCTGAATCGAATCCCTATATTTTTCTGTACTCAGTCTCAGTAGTTGTAATTATCCAGTTTATTATAATTGAGTAATTACTCAATTTTATTTTTCCAAATGTACCTAACATAATCCTTAATATAATATTAAAATGAATATACCATAGGGTCTAATGCGGAGAACTTCAAACTCCCCTCCTAACCACGCGAATTATTCCTACTCCTTGTAGGACTACTTTCCCTAATTTTTCCGCATTAGGCCCGTATCCCTCCTTTTGATTCATGGTCAAAGTGAACCCAACCCATCAGTATGATCAACACAAATCGGAGAGCTATGTTTGAAAATCATGTTGATTTCCTAATCACAAGAACCTGCCCATCAATCTTAACAGACATCTCTGGAGGAAGATCAAGAAGCCAATCTTCAAGTTCCTCAAGACTCGTAAACCGCAAAAGAGTAGCTAATCGAAAGAGAGGAAGTGTTTCATAACGTGTCATTACTTTCTTCATTTGCACCATTCGAAAAGCCTCTAGTTCGGCTTTTGCTTCTTCTGCGAGTTCTCTTGAAGTGTCAATCCATGGGCTTTCAAAATCAAAATCCCATATCTCTACAAGTCCGTCCATAGAACCAGTGATTACATGTCGATAGTCAGGAGTTACAATCAATGAATGAATGTTATCTGTGTGTTTCAAATCTGCAAGCAGAACTCCGCCTCTTAAGACCCAGACACGGACTGTTCCATCGATAGATCCACTGATTATATGTTGGTTATCAGAAGTGATATGTATAGATAACACCGGGCCTTTATGTCCGGACATAGTTCTTAGTAGTGTTCCAGTCTCTAGGTCCCAGAGATAGAGATAGCCGTCCTGATCTGCAGTAAGAATGTATCGAGAATCAGCTGTCATGGTGATTGCAGTAACATGACCCTTATGACCATCTAGTGTTCTGATTAAAACTCCAAGTTCAAAATCCCAGACCCATACTGTACCTGGGTCTCTTTCTCCAGGATTGCGCTTACTTCCACAGAGTAGGTGCCGACCATCAGGACTAATCATCATGCTATAGAGAGGGCGGTCATGTTCAATTGTCCGTAGGAGAACACCTCTATCAACATCCCAGAAGCGTGCTTTTCCATCTTCGCCACCTGTGACGATGAACCGTTTATCGGGACTGACAGAAAGTGCGGTGACATGTGCAGAGTTCGGAGCTAGTGAACTAATCAATTCAAATTTTTCAAGATCCCAGACTTTTACAGCGAGATCTTTGTCAGCAATAGATACAAGCCTTTTACCATCTGGCATCACTACTAATCGATATACAGGTCCATCGTGACCGACAAATTTGTAAAGTTCACGACCTGTAGCAAAATCCCATATTCGAATTGTGGTATCCTGTCCGCCACTGACGATTCTTTGGCCATCTGGCGTGATTGCTAAAGACCATACCGTGAATTCATGCCCTTCCATATGGTTACTAGGAGTTAGCGCACCATCCAAATTCAAATTCCCCCTCTTAGGTGGTAGAATAACATACCAGACTTATCAAAAAAGGTTGTCGATTTGGGGAAAAAAAGAGAGAAGGGTGGTACTGAAGTACCACCACTAAAAATTCAATTGAATTACTGGGTCATTTCAACTGCTTCTTCTTGTTCCATACCAAAGTCAGCTTCTTTCATACTCTTTCGGATGGACCAAATGGTCATAGCAAAGAGAACGATGAGTGCAACTACTGCTGCAATCAACATTTCAGTTGTACCAGAGGTCTGAATCATGACTAAGATTGGAGCCAAGATTAGTGCAAGTAGGTTGACAACTTTGATCATAGGATTGAGTGCTGGACCTGCAGTGTCCTTTAGTGGGTCACCAACAGTATCACCGACAACTCCGCATTTATGGCGCTCAGATCCTTTTCCTTTGTTATGTTCAGGGTCGCATACTTCATCTTCGATGGACTTCTTGGCGTTGTCCCACGCACCACCAGTATTAGACATATAGACAGCAAGTAATTGACCAGATACGATGATTCCACCCAGAAAGCCTCCGAGAGCTTCAACACCAAAGAGTATACCTACAATAAGAGGTACTGATACAGTCAAAGCTGCAAGAGAAACAAGCTCTTTCTGAGCAGCTGTCGTGGAAATATCAACAGCTCTGTCGTAGTCTGGTTTAACAGTTCCTTCAAGGATACCAGGTATCTTGAACTGTCTACGGACTTCTTTGACCATCTGACCTGCAGCACGTGTGACTGCTTTGATATTGACTGCAGAGAACAACCAAGGTAATGCCGCGCCTAATAATAGCCCTGAAAACACTCTTGGATCGTCGAGCAGGAGATGTTCTAGGCCTGCGACAACAACAAAACTATCAAAGAGGCTTACTGCTGCAATCACAGCAGATGCAATCGCAACGCCCTTTGTAATGGCCTTGGTTGTGTTTCCAACAGCATCAAGTTCAGCCATCGTCTTCATAGCTTCCTTGTCGAAGTCGCCTGGTGAGAGTTCACCAATACCGGCAGCATTGTCACTGATGGGACCGTATGAGTCCATTGCAACATTATTACCAGTATGTGACAGCATTCCAATACCAATCAATGCAATACCGTAAAGTATCCAGAGATTGCCTTCAACACCAACTACGAAGAATGGTGAGAATATAGCAGCTACTCCGGGCATGAATAAGACTGTAGCGATTCCAAATGTTGTAACGATGACCACAAGTGCAGCAACTGTTGATTCATAGCCGGCAACAATTCCGGACAGAATCATGGTCGCAGTACCTGTGTCAGTTGACTTTACTATCTCCTTCACAGGCGCTTTCTTGAGTGATGTGAAGTAACTTGTTATTGGATTGAATGACACTGCAAGCATAACACCTACAGCAATCAAGATACCAAACCTCAAGTCACCTACAAAGAACCATGATAATAATAGAGTCAAACAAATTGTAAAGATGCTAGATGCTTCGTAAGAGAGAAACATTGCCTTTTCAGCATAGACTGCACGTTTCTTGAGTAATTTAGGCCAGACAGGAACCATAATAGTTCCAATCATTGATGAGATAACTCCAATAGCTCTCACAAATAATGGGAAGACAACAACTGCCAATGCACCACCAGGTAGAACTGGAAATGTACCATCAAGTGTTTCAAGGTACAAAACGATAGCAAGAATAAGTGAGGAGACAATAGTTACTTCATATGATTCAAAAATGTCAGCTGCCATTCCAGCACAATCACCAACATTGTCACCGACCAAATCTGCAATCACTGCAGCATTTCTTGGATCATCTTCTGGAAGTCCTTGTTCCACTTTTCCAACTAAATCAGCACCCACATCAGCAGCCTTAGTATAGATGCCACCGCCTACTCTCATGAAGAGAGCAAGAAGGGTACCACCTAGACCGAATCCGAGAAGTGCATCAGGAGCTGCTATTCCGTAGATGATGAAAATTACAGTACCTCCAAGTAGACCAAGTCCATCTGTCAACATTCCTGTAAAAGTACCACCACGGTATGAGATTGCTAAAGCACGATTGTACCTGTCAGTTCCTTCGCGTGTAGCTTGTGCGACTCGTATGTTAGACTCAACAGCGATACGCATGCCAAGTTGTCCAACAATTAAGGAGAAGCTTGCACCGAGGACAAAAGCAAGAGACCTTCCAACACCGACAATGATACGTCCAGCCTCAGTATTACCAAAGAGGACTTCAGTACCGCGCTCAGGTGTTGTTATGTACACAGTGAAGAAGAGAAGGATAGCTAGCACGAACAAAATCGGAACAATCGTCCTCAATTGCCTATGTAAATATGAGAGTGCACCTTCCCTGATACCGTTCCAGACATTTTGCATCTGCTCAGTACCTTTATCCTGCGCAAGAACGCCTTTTCGTAACCACCAAGCATACGCGAGACTCACAAATGCTGCCGCAATAACAGTAAGTATCATTATCTGTTCAATTAGCGACATATCGTTTAGGAAAGTCTCGAATAGTTGCATAGTTCGATTCACCATCCGTCATTCTAGGCAAATTTCTCATTTTTTGCACTGTTGTGCAACCTAGATTGCGGTATGCTTTGGGGTAGTGGCCAAAAATCGTGACTCTTAAGGGTATCTTTGAAGGAGTAATTGAATAAATATCACCTGAATAGAACTATTTTTCGCTTAAACAGAAAATAAGATAACTATGAAATTATGAAAACAGAATGTGTATGGAGGTCAACAGCTATGAGGAAAATTTCACTAGCAAGTTTTCTAATACTTGCAATCATCTTGCTTGGGATGACTTCAACATCTATGTCTGCTTTTCATCCAGTTTATTATACCAATACATCTAGTGAGGATACCAAAACTATTGTTGTTGGAACGACAGAAAGTATTGCGTACTGCTTGGATATCGCCAAGGCATATGATTTGGTTGGATGGAATATAATCTCATGTTTAAGCTCAGGACTTGTAGAGATAAAGCCAGGATCGATTGCAGGATCTGAAGATATCATACCGGGACTTGCAGAGAGTTGGAACGCTTCCGGAGATGGTAAAATTTGGGATTTTTATCTAAGAGAGGGAGTAATTTTTGAGGATAAATCATTATTCAATGCCTCTGTTGTGAAATATACTTTCGACAGAAATTGTAACCTCACTGGTGAAGGGCTCCTCGAACCTGATGGTCCACAACTCACCATGGAGTATGACTCCATCATTGACAACGTTACTATTATGAGTGAATACGTCGTCAGATTCTATCTCAAGATTTCATTTGCACCATTCCTGCAAATATTGGCAAGTCCACCTAGTTTTATGGTTGATCCTAACTATGCACCTATGGATCAGATAGTACTATATTCTGAGGGAAATCCAAGATTGAGTCATCCTTGTGGACTTGGACCCTATCTTCTTGATGATTGGTCAAGAGTAGGTTTGTCGGATATTGAAATTCACTTAATTGCCAATCCATATTACTGGGACAATGAATCAGGGATGCCAAATTTCAATGAAATTGTAATTAAGGTCTATCAATCAGATACAGCGCTTGCAGCAGCCATGACAACAAATGAAATTGATATTGCATTTAATCAGCTAACAGCGAATCAGATTCAAACATTTATGAATACAAATAACATACAAGTCTTTGATGGATTAGGTCCTCAAATTCAATACCTGTGCTTCAACCAAGCTCATTACCCATTTAATGAAACTTGTATTCGGCAAGCCATTGCTGCAGCTTTAGATCGACCGTCTTTCTGTAGTACAATTTTTCAAAACCAGAAGGAACCACTCTACAGCATTATACCTCCAAACTTGGAATACCATAGTCCTACCTTTACTATCTATGGAGATGCAAATTACACATTTTCACGGTCATGTCTTGAATTATACGGATATGATGAAACCCACAAACTGCAGATAGATCTCTACTACGAAACCTCTGGTCATTATCCTCAGAGTGAAGATCAAGCTCTTGTATACAAGATGCAATTGGAAGCAACTGGAGTCATTGATGTTACTCTTCATGGGCTTGATTGGCCTTCCTATCGATTTGCCAGGAATGATGGAACGATGCCAGTCTTCATCTACGGATGGTCTAATGACTATCCTGATGCTGATAACTACGCGTTCCTACCCTTTGCCGCTTGGTTATATCTGGGCTACAATGCCACATATCCGCAGGGAGGAGTAGATCAATACAGCCTCTGGCTTGAAGGAAGGACCACCATTGATGATATTGAACGAGAACAAGTATATTATGAATTACAAGAACTACAGGCAAAGGAGTGTTCTATCATTCCTCTCTGGCAAGGAAAGCAATTTGCCGTAGCGTGTCTTGAAGTACAAGATATAGTTCTTGATATAACAGGATTTCTGAGGTATTGGCTTTTGGATGTTCAAATCATTACGGGACCAGGAACAACTAACATACCAACAACATCTGAAACAAACACATTGAATACAACGGAGTCAGAACTACCTATTGAGTTAATTACACTCATTGGCTTGGCTTCATCAGTAGGAGTCATTATCATTGTAGTACTTGTCATTATTCGATCAAGGCATGGTGGGGGATAGAAAGAGGATTAATAATCCAAAAACCTGTGAAACATATTGAAAAAGATATGCAGCTTCAGAAGAGGAGATAAGCAGTCAGCTCATTGTATTTTGGCAGAATGTATCAAATGTTTGCAATGTACCAAACCACTGATACATCCATCAAGGATGGAATGTGATTTCTTATGATTCAATGTCGTAGATGTAAAAAGAAGATTAGAGGAGAACCAGTCTATGTCGGATCTCTCCATCGCCCGTACTGCAAGAATTGCGCGAGCAAGGTTACCGAATAGAATAAAATACAAGTTGGTGGACCGGGGGGGATTTGAACCCCCGGCCTCATGGATGCAAACCATGCGATCCGCCGGGCTAATCTACCGGCCCACGTTTTAGAGCAATACATGAACAATAAGTTTGCACATTTGTATTGCAGGTCGCTATGCTTATTGCTGTGGTTAAAAGAATTACGGCATGGAGAGGATTTTGTCTAATCCTCAGAATATTCTTCTCTCATTGTGTCTAGCCAGAGGGGTGCTCCTTTGAGTTTCAAAGCTTCAGCGGGAGACAACTCTTCGATTTTGACCAATGTCATGTCTTCTGGAAGGATTCCGCTCACGCCAGCAGGATCTTCCATGATCAAAGTAAAAGAGAACTCTCCATTTGATGCAGACTCCATCTGCTGCAGTATTTCAAATGCTCTTTCTTTCTCTGATTTTATCTCAGAGAAATTAGCCGCTGTTTCCACTATAGAACGGACCCGATATAGAAGTCCTTCAATATTGGTGATAAAAGAGTCTGCAGCAGGACCAGGTTCCACATCAATTCCCCACTCGGGAAAGCGGTATGTGCCAGAACTCGAACGAATGATTCTAACATTCAAGAGTGAAACATCATCAACGTAGAGAGTGAATCGACTTGGTTTTCTCTGTTCTGCAGAAAAAACATCATTATGACTAAAACCACATTTAGGACACGTCATATTGAACATAGCAAGTTCATTGAAGAAAGGAACATTATAGATTATGGACCGAACAATTAATTTCCCTTTTCCACAGATAGGACATAGTGTGCCAAGTTCTTCTGGACTAGACATTATAATCAGTTGACGAGTTAATTCATTTCCTATAAGGCTGACCATCTGATACAATATTGAAGATTACTTGGAATAGGATACATCACTAAAATGCTCAAAAAGGAATAGGAATCAATATCTACTGTGCCCGCGCAGCACTTTGTGACAGTCAGAGGGATTGCTTGACTGATATACATCAATGATAGAGATTGAGAGGGATACACCCCGTGGACATCAATAGTATCTATATCATAAGGAGAGATACAGGGGTGTGTATGTATCACAAAGACTTCACGGGTTCAGCGTTTGACCCACAACTACTATCATCATTTTTAGTTGCTATGACATCTTTTTTCGATGAGGCAACACGCTCCTTGAAATCACAAGCACGTGCTTTTGAAGGAACGGACTACACAATTCTAGTAGAATTTGGAGAATGGACATTAGGAGCAATATCCACGAAAGAAGATAGTGCGCATCTTAGAGATAAACTAAAGAGAACTGTTCAACGATTTGAAGAGCAGTTCAGTGTCTTAAAATGGGTAGACCTAGATCTTGCAGTTCAGACTCGTTTTGAGCTGACAGTGATGAACGAATTTGTTCGAGAGCAAATTACACCAGACTCAATAATAACTGTAAAACCGGAATGGGAACATTATACAAAACGGCCAGATGTCATATCATTCATCAGACTTATTCCAGAAATATGTTCTGTCAAAGACGCTGCAAGATTTCTTGAAGTCCCTGTGGAAATAGCTCTTAATCTTACAGCTGAGGCACTATGGGAAGGTGCGATAGCATTAGCAAATCCCCTAAAGCCTGATGACATCTATCAAGCTACATCATTGACACGATCGGAAGAGATGCTTAAAGACCTCTCACCTGCCGCAATTCAAGCTTTGAATGAACTAGATGGAGAAACACCGCTTTCTATTGCAGCAGAGCGTCTCAAGACATCCGATCTAAAACGGTTTCTCGAAGAGATTGCATGGTTGCAAAAGAGGAAAATGATAGAACTTGTTTCTCCCTCACAAGCTGTTGTCGTTCGATATTCTTCTGCTCTTCAATATCTACTCAACCGTCTAGCAAATATCATCGGTGTTAAAGCAACAAGAAAGGTGTTTTTTAGTGCACGTGATGACTTAGTGGACAACTACTCATGGCTCTCCTTTATAACCCTTGAAGAGGGAGTAGATGTTGAGATGCGAAGCTCTCTCTTATCTGCGACTCTTAAAGGTTCAATCAGTCCAGATGTTCTAGATGATGGACTCAGAGCCTTTATGCAATTTATTACACGGAGAGTCAAAGATCTGATGGGTGCAGGTCCAGTAAATAGAGTTCTCTATAGTACCAAGGAAGAATTAGAAAAGCGATTTCCCAGTGCAGTTTTTCAAATTGAATGGGAATCACTTCTTGTCTAATAGGTCAATGAAATAGTTCAACCACAAAACACAATAAAAGCACAATACACAAATCAGGGAATAGTAGTCTTTCGCGATACGCCACTAAGGAGTATGATACCTTGCGCAGAACAGGATGGACTGATACAATAATAATTCTTGCATCAGGCTTTGCTGTTCTTTTAGTTAGTATGTTAATGATGTGTCTTGGAGATGAATATCTTGTATACCAGACGTTATCAATCATTACTCCACTTGTTGCACTTTTTCTTGGTATCATTGGTTTGAAAATCTACGCAGGTAGATCCGAGGTACGTAATGATAGACTGAATATATTGAATCTCTGGTTATCAGTGGGATTGATTATGTTTAGCCTAGCAGAAATTACTAGTACATTAGCACGATTGACACAGAATACTCAACAAATGATACTAATGATGCTGTTAATACAAATTCCAGGTATCCTGCTTTGGGGATTGGGGATTATTCAATATCTAAACTCCCTAAATGACGTCATCAAAATTTCGAATAGTGGAAAAATATGGATTGTGTTGGCAATAATGACTGGCGCTTCATCAATAGGTCTTGCATTAGTTATGAGCTATTTTTTGCCATTGTCATATTTGATTGAGAGAATTATCCTTTCGCCTATACTTGTCGGATTATTGTTATTCAGTATCATTTCACTTGGACTTGTGTGGATATTTAGAAATGGACTTCTTTCAAGACCATTGTTTTTCATTTTTTCTTCTTTTAGCCTATTGACCGTGAGAATTGTTTTCTGGATTGTTACAGATTTTCAAGTAAATACACTTGTGGACATTCTAATCGCGTTTGAGGTCTATATCATGTGCGGAGCAACACTTCTCCTCTCAAGAGATCTTGATAGGTTGAATAAATAATGTGTGACCGCCCATTGGCAGATTTCCATTATTCTGAAGTTGATTCCTTCGTAGATTGAGCCATCATTTTTTCCAGCATCTCTCTCATAGGCTTTGGGATTGAATCAGGGTCATTCTTCATCTTTGCTTTTATCTTCTCAAACATCTCAGGGCTCATTTGTGGAGTGGTGCCCATACCATGCATTGAAGCATTTCCACCCATCATCATACTAGAAGCGGTTTGTTGCAATGACTCGCCACCATGCTCACTTACAACTGCTTTTGCTACCTCTGCGGTATCCTCTGTTATTTCTTGTAGACCTTGGTGCGCATAGTATGTTTCATAGAGCGACTTGAAAACGCCATCTTTAGAAAGAAGTTCCTTGTGTGTTCCCTGTTCTACTAGCACCCCATGATCAAATACTAGGATACGAGAAGCATTGGTTATTGTTGTTAAACGATGAGCAATGACAATTGTAGTCCTATCATGGAATAGCAATTCTTGAGCATCCTGTACAAGAGACTCACTGTATGCATCAAGACGACTTGTTGCTTCATCTAGAATCAGAATCTTTGGATTGGCTAACATTGTTCTTGCTATCGTAATCATTTGACGTTGACCAGCACTCAGATTCTTTCCACTTTGAATGACCTTAGTCTGATATCCGTCTGCAAGAACATCAATGAACTCATCAGCACCTAGAATTTTGCACAACTTGGTTATCTCTTCATCTGTTGCATCAAGTTTTCCGTACCTAATATTCTCTATAATTGTGTCATCAAAAAGATAGGGTTCTTGAGGAATGAGGGACATTGACCTGTGAAGAGAATGTAGTTGTACCTCTCGAATATTTTGATCTCCAATGAATATAGCTCCTTTCGTTGGATCATAGAATCTATTCACAAGTGCCGCAATCGTTGTCTTTCCAGCACCAGTATGACCAACTATTGCAACAGTCTCACCAGGATTGATTGAGAAACTCACATTCTTTAGGACAGGAGTATCTTTGACATATTCAAATGTTACATCCTTAAAGTAGATACCATCATTCTCTTCCCTCAATGGTACTGCGTTAGGTGCATCTGTTATAGCCGGTTTTGATTCTAAAACGTCGGTCACTCGATCCATGGCAGCTAATGATGCTTGAACTTGTGTAGCCATCATACTTAGACCGAGAAGTGGAAATAAAATACCACGAACCAGCGAAACACCCAGAAATATATCACCAAGGGACAAGAGGGGTGTTATCCCAATAGCCAATGATCCTGCAACGAATAACATGGCAGCAATAGCAAATTGTCCAATGGACATCATAAGCGGTTGCATCGAGGTCATCAAAATCATAAACTTGAATCCATATCGATAGGATTTTTGATTTAGCTCCATCAAATCTTCTGCTAACTCATCTTCTCGATTGAATGCCTTCGCCACATGAATTCCGCCTAGATTCTCAGCAATCTGACCAGAGACCTCTCCAGCGGCTCTTTGTGAGGCAAGCATGATTCGTTGTCCGACAGTACCAAAAAGACCTGCAATGAATAGAATTCCTGGAACAACAACTAAAGATGTTAGGGCAAGTAACGGTGACATCAACCACAAGATTGCAAAAGATGCTACTAATGTAAGAACCTGGCTTGCAAAGTTTATGAGAACCTGTATGCCTGTGCTTAGACTTGTAGCATCGCTTGTGACTCTTGAAGTTACGTTTCCAGCCTGTTCTGCCTTATGGTATGAGAGATCCGCGTTTATCAGGTGGTTGTAAACATCTTCTTGAACACTTTGAACAAGTCCTGCTTGAGCGATTGACATAATCCATGTATTAACACCATTCATTATCCAGGATAATACTGACAATACTAGAAAGACAATTGTCAAAATAAAGAGAATATTTAGCGAACCCACTTGATAGACAGAATTTATGCCGGCTCTAAGAACGAGTGGATTAATGACTCCCACAACGGTGGCAGCAAGAGCGAGAATTGCTCCAATGACAACAATCCGTTTGAAATTCCCAAGATAATGCACCATATTGCCAAGGAGAACTCGAATTGGTCGACTTCGTTTCTCTTTCTTTCCCATAAGACCTCTTGGACCCCTTGGTCCACCCGGTCCATGCATGCCCATCAAGCAGCACCTCCTGCTGACTGAACAGTGGCAAGTAATTCATGTGCTCCTGGAAGTCGCTCGAAGACACGACGATAATGTTCAGATGTTTGAAGTAACTCATCATGCGTGCCAGCTGCAACCAGTTGGCCTTTGTCCAAGATGATCACCATATCGGATTCCATAAGTGTACGTAATCTTTGAGTGACGGTGATACTTGTACGTCCTTTCATAACTTCATCCAAGGCTTTTCGTAGGAGAAACTCAGTTTGTGCATCAACAGCGCTAACAGAGTCATCAAGAAGTAATATCTTTGGATCTTGAATTATAGCACGAGCAATGGCAAGGCGCTGACGCTGACCACCACTCAGAGTCATTCCACGTTCACCTATCATGGTATCATACTTGTTAGGCAGTTCCTGGATGAATTCATCAGCCTGTGCTCGTTTTGCAGCTTCAACAATCTCTTCGTCTGTTGCATCAGAACGGCCAAAGGCAATATTTTCACGAATGGTCATCCTGAAGAGAAAGATATCCTGTTCAACAAGACCAACGACTTCTCTTACAGATTTTGTTGATACATTCCGTAGATTAACTCCGTCAACTCTAATCTCACCCTCAGTAGGATCGTAGAGCCGAAGTAATAGTTTGAGAATAGTACTTTTCCCAGCTCCCGGACCACCAATGAGTGCAACACGAGAACCACCAGGAATTGTTATGTTAAGGTTCTTTAATGCATAGTGAGTATTTCCGTTCTCTTCAGAACCGTATTTGAAACTGACATTATCAAAGACAACATCACTTGTCCAATCAATATCCTTAATCTCTTCTTCAGGTTCTTGCATAGGATCTTTCCAATTGAGGAAATCTACAATACGCTGAGCGTTAACATAACCGCCTCTCAACATCAGTAACATGGCAGGAAATTGAAAGTTGAGACCTTGGAGAGATGTCAATAATCCAAGAATTGTGATCATCTGTCCAACATTCAAAATACCATTGATAACTGCATAACCAGCGTAAGCAAATGCCAACATCGTCATGCCAGCAAGAATAAGCGCTGGAAGGTAAAATGCGGAGAGCTTTCCCTCTTCTGCAGTAAGCATCTCTTGTGTCTTACTCACATCATGGAACTTTTGGACTTCTACAGCTTCTGCATCAAAAGCTCTGACAACTTCGATGCCTTGGAAAACACCCTGCGTGACTGATGTGAGTGCCTCCATGTTTTCTGAGCGCTCTCGACGTACTGGTTCGATTGCATTTGCATAACGATATGAGAAGAAAAGATAGATCGGTAAGCCAATTAGCATTATCAGAGAGAATCCATATACTGGAAGAGTATAGTTCCAAAGGGGAATTGTAATCATTGTATTTAAACCGGGAATCAAATCGACCTGTATTAGAAGGATGGCAGTCACAAATAGAGATGCAAGGCCATTAGCGATATTTCGCATTGCGGGATTCAAGGAAAATCGTACCCAAGAGATATCCTGCATGGCCACGGCAAGAAGTCGTTTGCTATCATATTCATCGTGGAAGGTCATACTATAGACCTGCAATGCCTCAAAGAAATCTTGTCGAGCATCACGTTCCCAACGAAGAGTGAGAGTTGCCCAGACCCAGCCACCAATAAAGAACAAACACATATAGACTAAAGCGAATATTACTATGAGCCACACATATCTCATAAACTGAGCAGTTATCATTGCAGTCGTTTGAATTTCATTTACTGCGAGCCCAATAAAGACTGAAGGAAATACTGTGAGAATCGTTGAAACCATTGTAAGAAGAAGACCAACACTGGCAACTGCTTTATTCCGAGTCATTCCACTTAACATGTATCTCCAAGGAGTCCTCTGAATTGTTTTTCCACCTTTATTTCTAGACATTCTGTGTAACACCAGTTTGAAGTTTATCGATAACTGAAGCTAATCGCTTGGACATCTCGGTTAGCTGACGAAGTAGTTGTTGCTGCTGTTGCTTGTTCAGTGATGGCAGAGCAACATCAAAAGATTCGAGTGAATGCTTCATGCCATGCAAATGAAAACGGACACGTTCCTCAGGTTCCAGTAATTTTTCCCATAGCCTGGGTCCAAGACGAGTCTTCTCACCAACATCCCCAGTCATGGGCTTGACAAGCTTAGCCATATGCTCCTTGCTCTTTGCAGTGAGGCAGTAAGTCTTGCTTCTCCCTTCAATATTAGATGCTTCTATGAAACCCTCTTCTTCGAGAGATGAGAGAAGGGGATAAATGGTACCGGGACTTGGATTCCATTCACCATCAGTGAGATCGTTTAATCGCTGCATTATTTCAGTACCAGTCATTTCTTTGGTACGAAGGAGACGGGGTATGATATGGCGAAGTAAGCCCCGAGGAATAGACTGGGGCATACTAAGGTGCTCACAATCATGAGTGGTTACATCATCGTCCATCATTTCACCTTCAGGATTATCGCATCCGATAATCGAATGCGATATCGTATCCGATATAAAGGTTATTGTTTGTACAGAAAATGATGGCGATAAATTGATGCGTTGTGTAGAGAGGAAGTTTGATAAGAAATACGAAGGTCGAAACTCAGATACATGAGAGTGAAAAAGAGTTGGGCGAGAAAGCAAAAGTCAAGGAAACAGTTAGGCTATACACAAGAGTCTGGCAACTACCAACCTTTAGGCAAATAATACTAATCTTAATTCTACTTACAACTTTCACGTCCCTCATTGCGTCTCTTGTAAAATTTTTCGCATCAATGACTGTAGATGTCATTGGTCTTTTCCTGACATACATGTTACTTCTAGGAATTCCTGTGTTTCTTGGCACAGGTTTACTATATCTTGTTGGAAGCGACGAAGGTTCTCCTCTTGATGCACGAAGGACTGCAGGAGCAGTTATGTTTGGTCTTATCTTTTGGTATATTTTGGGAATCATAGGAGTATTCATCGATGGAGTTGGAGGATCTACATTCTTTGAGGTAAGATTCTTCTTATTAGGAGCAGGTATAGCATTCTTTCTTTTTGCATTTCTTGTTAATGGATTAAGTGAATATTCTCTATTGCGTAATATATCTGGAGCAGCAATTCCTATTGTACTATGGTTCTTCCTGCAAAATATTGCACCAATACTGAATCCAGTAATTCCAACATTTGGCAAATATTGGTTTGTGAATGCAGTCATAATTATCATAATACCATCTCTAGTAGTCTGGTACATCTACAGAGCAGTAAGTGTTCCATTTGAACGAGATCTTGGAATCAATGGACCACAACTTCTTCGAGCCTTCGGACACGATTATTTGGCAAACAATCCAGAACCTCTAGAGACACTTCTTACGACAATCTCATCAAATCAGAATATACCGATGGAGATTATTGTTTTTAAAAATGAAAAAGGACTTGTTGCAGCAGGTGTGATAGAGTACATCCACCCAGGACCGTTCAGAGATATAGGTTCCAGTGACCTTCCATCCATCATAATGAAACACATCAAAGATAAGTATGATATTCCATCATTTGTTCTTCATGGAACCTGTACACACCAACAGAATCTTACAACCAAAGAAGATTATTCGAAGGTTCTCAATGAGGTAGATAGACTGCTTCAAGAGACCCAATCGCATGAATTGATCTCAGGCCCACATTGGAGTGATGGAGGAAAATTCAAAGTATGGACACTCTTTGTAGAAAATGATGTGTTAACAATAACAACAAGTGCACCCGAGTTCACCGATGATATTTCATTAGATGTTGGTTACGATGCTGCAAACATGATAAGAAAACTTGTTCCAGATATTGGTGGAGTTGTTATTGCAGATGCTCATAACTGCATTAATGATGATGCAATCTCCGTAAACAAAGGCGATCCAGAAGCAAGCGAATTTGTAGGGACCATATCAGAAGCAGTCTTTTCAACGAAAAATAAAAGCAAAACTCCAATAGAGATGGGGATCCACACAGTTTACCCTGATAATATTGCACCAAGAGAGGGAATAGGACCTGGTGGAATAACAGTAGCAGCTCTAAAGACGACTGAACTTGAATTTGCATTGGTATCAATAGACGGTAACAATGTAGAACCAGGATTTAGGGAGAGAGTAGTTAGTATTTTGAAATCTCAAGGATTTGATAATGCAGAGGTAACCACCACAGATACTCATGTTGTTAATGCAATTTCCCTGTCTAGCAAAGGGTATCCTCCTGTAGGACGAAACAAACCAGACGAAACTTTGGAGTACATAGTTATTGCATCAACAAAAGCTCGTGAATCAATGAGTCCAGTTTCTGTAGGAATTGGATTTGGAAATGTGGAAAATCTAAGAACCTTTGGTGAAAAGGGATTTGATATTCTTACTCAAGATGTTGCTGAAGCTGCTGGTATCGTCAAGAGAGTGGGAATTCGAGTTGGGGGATTAGCATTCCTTCTACTGATTTTTACATCATTTTTATTTTGATAGACCAAATACACATAATTCGATACAGGTATATGCAAAAGCAATCTATCGTATAACTCCAGATGAGGGAATTATCATGAGTAACAAACGTGTCTTTGTTGGGATAACTGGTGCAAGTGGTGCCATCTACGGAGTAAGGCTCATCAAAGCACTAAAGAGTGCGGGTCATGAAATACATCTCGTCATTAGTCGTTGGGGAGAGAAGACACTAACCTATGAAACAGAAGAGAGTAAGGCATCTCTAAAAGAGGACGTCTACAAAATCTATGAAGAAGACGATTTAGCTGCAGGTCCAGCAAGTGGAAGTTTTCATCTCGACGCGGTCATCATTGCTCCCTGTTCAATGAAAACTCTTGCAGGAATCGCCCATGGCTATGCGGATAACTTAATAGCTAGAGCCGCGGATTGCGCATTAAAAGAGAGAAGGAAACTAATCGTTGTTCCTCGAGAGACTCCGCTAAACTTGATTCATATCAGAAATATGGAGAGGCTTACGCAAGCTGGTGCGATTATCATGCCTGCAAGCCCAGCCTTTTGGCATAGACCAAAGACGATTAATGAACTTGTAGATTCAATTGTAGATAGGATATTATCTCATCTTAGTTCTACTCGTGATTCTGCAGCTATTTGGACTGGAGAATGAGTAACATACAAAACTATCCAAAATGGAGAGGTGTTCCACAGTGTTCGCAGTTTATTGTTTCTCCAGGCAGAGCTTTCTTTGCCAGACCAGCCCCACATTGAGGACAGGATATTTTTCGCGGAGCAGTATCACCGGATTCTGTCTGAATTCGCAGTAATACCTCTCTTAGATTTTCACGCATCTCAGAGAGCATCATCTCAAGTTTGCTCTCATTATTGCTGGCAATAGAAATACGAATTGAAAGATTCTCCTTCGATACTGACCCAACTACAACAAATTCATCGCCATCCAAAGCTTTTCCATAATACCATGCTTCTAGACCAGTCTTTGAATCAATTTTTTCATCAACGAAAAGAACACTGTGTTGTTCAATGATATTCTGTACAATATTGAGAATTTCAGTAGGATCAGCATTCTTGTCCATCTGATATTCACATGCCCGTTTTGTCTGAAGTTTCTTTTCCACGAGTTGATCTAAATCATACAATGTCTTCGTTTTGAGATATGCATCTCTCACAGCCTCAGTATGCTCTTCAGGGATGATGACCTTTGAATCTTCATGTTGAATACAGTATAGAAAAACCTCAGTCTTCCCACTCTTGTCATCGATCCTGACTAGATCACGAGTACTATGACACCTATAGCATTCAAAGAGCTGAGCGTAGACTTTCGATAGAGAGCTAAGTCTAGCCTTTCTTGAGAGAAATCGATCATCGCTGTGACCGTTACGACATTCAACTTTCAATTCGACAATATTGTCTTTGACCTTTGTATCTTTGATTGTAATGGGTGATGCACATTTTGTACATTTTAGACTCTCTTCAATATCAGATGTCCGGTCAATTAGTTTCTCTCTGTGTTCTAGTTCTTTGAATAAATCACCAGTGAGTCCCTTACGAAAATCTCCATGGATACTACAGACAAGCTCGACCTCAACATGTGAACTATCGACTCGATGATCAATAGGCTCAGCTAGTAGATCACAATCGTTACACTTCAGTATCCCCGTAATCATTGCTTCCAGCGCTTCTTCATCAAGATCCGTTGGTTGATTCATTTCACGTGTATGACCATTTGAGCAGCTGCATTTCAGCTTGTATTTGTCTTTATCAAGTTCAATACTCCTAATAGACAAATCATTGGAACATTGTGTGCATTTTAACATGGATCGTACAATAGTTCCTTCAGACATAGCATCAGCAATCTTCTCCATCATCCATGCATGCTTGGCAGGTAATTCTTTGGATGTTT
>JAEOUN010000050.1 GCA_016839245.1 Candidatus Thorarchaeota archaeon | reverse complement strand
GTTACGATTAGGTGATTTGCAGCTTGAAACAGGTGCAATCAAATCTGCAATCATTAGCTATGATGCATCATTAAAACTCAAAGGTGACCTTGTCCCTGCATACATTAGACGTGCTATTGCTCTTGGTCTGGAGCAGCAATTTGATGAGGCGTTGGAATCTGCTAGAATGGCGACCGATATCGAGTCTGAAAATGCTGAAGCATGGCTTATTCGAGGGGACGTAAATCTACGTGCTGGAAAGCTTCGTTCAGCCATGAAATCTCTGAAGAAAGCTTCTGAACTGGATCCGACTAATGCAAGTGTTGAAAACACCATGGGAATGGTTGCCTATAAGGATGGCAATCTGCAAGAGGCTGTAAAGCATCTTCGTCGTGCAATCATTAGAAAAAGAAACTATCCCACAGCACTTCGGAACTTGGGGCTTATTCTGATGGAATTGGAAGAGTGGCAGCAAGCGAGTGACGCCTTCCACCGTCTTATAGAGTATGTGAAGAATGATCCTGATGTCTATGATGCTCAGGCGACTGCCTTTGCACGACTAGAAGATTTCTGTAATGCACAGGACGCTTGGGAAATGGCTCGAAAGTTGTACAAGAAGAATGGTGATGAGAAAGAAGCTGAACGGGTCAGTGTTCTTGGAAGGGCGGCTCGTATCAATTGTCATAGAATCAAAAAAGCTCTCAAAGCACAACGTGAACATGAAAAACAGACCAAGAGATTTTCTTCTCGGCATGAACTTCGGAAAAGGAAGTAACTTAGCCAGTCAGGTCTCTGGGCTATCAAAAAGTAATGATTTAATAAAAAAGTCGATTCCAAATCTTCCTTTTGTAAGCTCAAGATACCAAGGTCCTTCGAGTTTTAATAACTCTTGGATTTCATTGATTGTCTTCCCGTCATCATAGAGGTTTCGTGCTTGCGTCTGAATCTCATTGATGAACTCTATACGCTTCAGAATATGATTCTGGGGAGAATGTATTGGTCCTCGATGTGAGTCAAAGAGAATCTCAATATCATATTCACTTATCTTCTTCATTGTTGCCACCATTAATGGCACATTTTCATCAAGCATTGCAATCTTCTTTTTTGATGGTAGAGGAATAGCATCTGCAGAAAAAAACCACTTTTTCTCTGGTTCATAAAATCCTACCATCTCCATTGCGTGACCAGGTAGCGATACTACTTCAAAGGTAAGATCTTCCACTGAGAACCTATTAGGTAAATCTGATAAAACTGAGACTGGTTTTGGCTGCCCCCAAACATAATTAAAGAATTCTCCATATTGTGGAGGAGAACGCAGTGTCTTTTGGGTCAACTTGTTAGCATAGATTGGTACTTTCCCATCAAAGATACTGCAACAACCGACATGGTCCTCGTGTGAGTGGGAAACATATACGCTATTTACAGGCACCCTCTTTGTATAGTCACGCATCTCTTCGAGAGCATTTGCACAACCCGTATCGAATAAGGCGTCTTGTACAAGATATGAATAAACGAACATTATTGCTTGACCATCTTGTTCTGTGGCAGTCTTAATACAAATGATATTATCATTGAATGGAACTATCTCGATCATAGCATAGAACTTGTTACAAAACTATGAATTGAGTGCTTTGGTCTACCTATGTTGCGACTTGGGTTGATCTTAGAACAGGTGGTGCAAACATGCGTAAGCGCTCTAATCCCCGGACTCTCTCACATCTACCTATTTTTGCATCATTGAGGGCTTGTTCCATGAACTCGATAGCCTTGTCATAATCACTTCTTGGAACAGGAAATGGCACTCCATCCTTTCCACCAAAAGCAAAACACATCCGAACTGGGTCTGACCACGAAGGTGCGGACCCAAAAATCATCTCAGAAATTAACGAGAGTCCTCTGACTGTTGCTGGTCCAAATCCATCCATCAATAGGAGGTCCTCATAGTCTTGCGGTTGAGTCTCATATGCTCTCCGTACTGCATTCCAATCCATTCGTGTTGGAATCACTTTGTAGGAAGGTAACATGACACACTCACCAACATTATCCAACCAAGGAATCAGAGTTGATTCTCCATATGATTTGAGATCCTCAAAATAGCGCCTGACCCTTGTTGGGTCCTCTTTAACAATATCAACGCTTACTCTTCGACAATCCTCGGAGAGTCGTGAGGTCATATCAAGCGCTTGTTCGCTGACTAGTCCAGAGATCAGTCCTGTGTGAGGTTCATCAATAAAGCTGTGGGTTTCTTCGGATGACCAGTGATACCGTCGGGCATCATTATTTTCTGAATTGAGCCCCTGCTGTACCACTGTCCAATTCTCTTGAGAATCGACAAAAAAGACATGGTGGTAGAGTTGATAACCATCCTGCACTCCTGCATTATCCACTTTTGCAACTGCCTTACTGATCTCTACAAGTCCTGCACCATCAAGCCCGTAGTCTTCAAGAGCTCGTAATTGCTCTGGTACCCGTCTTGATGCTAATCCCTTGCCACCTATACCAACCATGTCATGGATTCTAAAGTCGAGAGCTGATTTCAAAACACCACACGTAACAGTTGTCGAACCTGAGCTATCCCAGTCATATCCTAAGACATTGGAGAGGGCCTGGAACCACACTGGATCTGCAAGTCTTCTCAATAGCTCTGTTGTGCCATACTCCTCCACAATACATTCACAGAGTGCACTAGCCATGGGAATCATACGTTTTACTAACCAATGAGGTGCTCTTCCTGGATGTAATTTGAGGTCAGCTACGCCAGCTCTTTTCATCATGTTCATTTCAGAGAAATTCCCTAGAGTGTATCATGAATCAACTGAAGTCTCTCTCTTGCATCATCACCTGTATGAGATAGCCACTCCTCTAAAATGTCGCATCCATAGTCTGCACAATGAGCACAGGTTTCAACACCTCTTTTACTTGCACAAACATGAACTCCACAGTCCTTGCAGAAACTAAAATGTGGTCCATCAGATTTACAACCTGCACAATCAATTGTGTGGATTGTGACAGGATATTGAGGGCTATTCCACTTCTCTACAGTATCACGTCGTAGTTCATCATCGTCATTGACATACGCAAGATGCGCAGGACACCTTGAACAGTCAAGACCACAATATGCTTGCTTGTCG
>JAEOUN010000049.1 GCA_016839245.1 Candidatus Thorarchaeota archaeon | reverse complement strand
TCTGTAACTGACAAAAGCATCAGACCTCATATAACAACTCATCTGACTATACCCTCTCTCTGAGGCTATATGAAGCTTATTGATTAGGATGTCCTCTCAAGCCATTTCCGTTGCTTCTGGGCATACAGCCAATATACTGATGTCACAACATTTATGCAAAGATGGTCAATCATCATTTGCATTTTCCACGAATCATAGAAGTCTATTGCCCCTTTAAAGAATTGAATGAAACAATACCTCGAACGAGTTTTCTGAGAATCTGAGTCAATTCGTCTCGGTGTATTCTAACCTGCTCCATAGAGTCACGGTCTCGTATGGTTACTGTTCCATCCTCAAGAGTCGTGTAATCGATGGTGATGCAAAACGGAGTGCCCACTTCATCTTGACGCCGATATCTTCTACCAATAGAGCCACCAACATCGAATTGCACAATGAGTCCGGCTTCCATGACTTCATCAAAGATCTCCTGTGCAGGACCCAAGAGTTCGTCTTTACCCATCAATGGAAATACTGCCACCTGTATGGGTGCAACCTCAGGTGGAAATTGAAGCCAGTCAGTATCTCGTTCTTCACTTTCAGGTTGAAATGAATTATCAATAAGGCAAAAGAGAGGTCTCTCAATACCAAAAGCAATCTCAAGGACATTTGGCACTGTAGGTTGTTTATTGACACTCACACTTAGCTTCTCTTTCGAGAACTCCTGATGTCTAGAAAGGTCATAGTCACCGCGATCATGAATACCACAACACTCAACCCAACCAAAGCTCTTGGTGAAAATCTCGAGGTCCCATGCGTCTCGAGCGTAGTGAGCCATCTCAGTCTTAAGGTGCTGACGAAGCCGCATGCGCTCTTCTGGAAAACCCATCTTCTTGAAGATTGAATAGGCGAGATAAACACACCATGCATAGGCTTGCTTCTGAAAGTTGCTTTTCTTAATTCCTTCAGATACCTTCATTTTCACAGAATCGTTACTGCCTTTCTGTTGATCTTTGTTAGAGAGGAGAGGTAAAATTTCGTCCTTGATAGAATCATACTGAGGCCAGTTCTGCTCATCATCCTCCAGAATGAATATCTGTCCCTCAGTCTGGGTGAACTCCCTCAAACGCAACATGCCCTGACGTGGAGATATCTCATTGCGATAGGCTTTACCAATCTGAAAGACCATCATGGGGAGTTTATCCCTAAAGAAGGTCAAGAATCGTCTAAAGAGAAGGTAGGTCGATGTGGCGGTTTCAGGTCGGAGATATGCATCTTGATCAAGACCGAGTCGTGTCTTCATCATGAGGTTATATGGTTCAACTGGACCAAGTGGACTCTTGCACACTGGGCAAATTATCTCTAGCTTCTTAATGGTCTCAGTGAGTTGTTCAACACTCTGACCTGCAATCTGGGCATCCGGCTTTTGCTCAACTATGAGATTATCTGCACGATATACCTGACCACACTTTGTACATTGAGTGACAGGATCTATGAATCCGTCGAGGTGACCAGATGCTTTCCAAACGGGAGCGATAGAAACCGTGGGACATTCGACTTCCCAGAAATTAGCCCTAACAAATGAGGAACGGATGATGTTCTCTAATCTATTCTTGAGCAGTTTTCCTAGAGGTCCTAAATCATAAAATCCAGAGCTACCTCCATAGATCTCAGGGCTGGGACCCCAGAAGAAACCTCGCTTCTTGGCCAAACTAGTAATGATGTCATTGAAGTCTCGCTCTGAATTCATCATACTCAACCATCATCCATCGTTTTAGGACTGTGAAATAAACCCTATGGTCTTAATCATTATCTTTAGAACTATGGATGAATTACAATTAAACTTGTCAAAGATCTTTAATATGTTCCAGCCATACCCAATCCACTGGCACCATAGAATGGCGGTCTACCGGATGTGTCACGAACAAATAGGTCGTTTTCCAGATAACCAAAAAGAACATGTGAGATAAGCATGTTCGTTATGATTTTGCGAATATATTCCCTTTCTAGTCCAGTCTCTGCACTAATGTCAGAGATGGAAACCTCTTTTCTAACTGCTACAATCTCAAGAACACTTCTGATTCTTCTTGACTCTCGTCTTGAGCCCGGAATTAACACCAATCCTGCAAAAATCATCACTAACGCAGCTATGATTAAACCATTTCCAATATAATCAAAAAAGAAATCATCAATAGGTAGCAGATAAGCAAACATGAAGCCAAAGACGGCAATGAAAATTCCAAAACAGAATAACAGAGGCGGAGCTATTGTTCCTCCTGATACATAAGACATGTATGTGACTGTATGTGAAATGAAATAAATTGTTCTAGGAACACTCTTTTATAGAAACGTCGAACTACAATACGCCAATTGCTGAGGAATGCTAATGGTTGACGATTCAAAACTTACAGGATTTTACAAATTATCACGTGAAGAACGTGTAAAGAAACTAATGAAAGTCACAGGTCTAGGCGAGGAAGAACTGGGGCCGCTCATCAATCCTGGAAAGGTGGATTTAGAAATTTTAGACCATATGATTGAGAATGTAGTTGGTTCAATGACATTACCTCTAGGCATTGCTACTAATTTTATCATCAATGGAAAGGATTACCTTATTCCAATGGCAATTGAAGAACCATCTGTGGTTGCTGCGGCAAGTAACGCTGCAAGGATGGCAAGAGACCTTGGAGGTTTTATTGCAACAGATACCGGACCACGAATGATTGCACAAATTCAGACTGTTGAAGTCCCTGCACCCTATGCAGCAAAAAACCAAATTATTGAGGTTAAGGATGAACTACTAAGACTTGCCAATGAGCAAGACCCAATTCTCGTACGATTTGGTGGCGGAGCACAGGATCTCAGGGTCAGGATTTTAGATTCCTCAGTAGGTACAATGCTTGTATGTGAGCTGGTTGTGGATACGCGCGATGCAATGGGAGCCAATGCAGTCAATACTATGGCAGAAGCACTTGCTCCAAGAATTGAAAAAATAACAGGCGGAAGGGTTATCCTCAGAATCCTCTCAAATCTTGCTGAATTTAGACTTGTGCGTGTGAGAGCAACATTTGATAAGGAACTGCTGGGGGGAGAGGAAGTAGTCAATGATATCATTGCAGCTTGGGCTTTTGCAGAAGCGGATCCTTATAGATGTGCAACCCACAATAAGGGTATCATGAATGGAATTGATGCCGTCGTGATTGCTACGGGTAATGACTTTAGAGCTATCGAAGCTGGAGCTCACAGTTATGCAGCAAGAAACGGATATAGCTCCTTAACAAAATATGAGAAGGATGAAGATGGCAATCTCGTTGGTTCAATTGAGATTCCCATGGCAGTAGGTCTTGTCGGAGGCGCTACTAAAGTGCATCCAGTCGCTCGTGCCTGCGTTAAGATACTAGGAGTACAGACTGCACTAGAATTGGGACACATAATTGCCAGTGTTGGTCTAGCTCAAAACCTTGCGGCTCTGAGAGCACTAGCATCAGAAGGAATTCAGAAAGGACACATGGCGCTGCATGCGCGAAATGTCGCAGCAACAGCTGGCGCTCGTGGAGAGCAAATAGATATAATCGCGGAACGACTTGTCAAGGAAAAGAGTGTCAAGGTAGAAAGAGCCAAGGAGATTCTTGAGGAAATCAGTAAATAATCAAGCGTATCTTGTCGATATTTTGCAACCCTTACATCAGCACAACATATTTGTGTAGCACAAGCATCTAATGAACATCCAGTTAGAGTCTAGTGTAGATAATATTCGAGTATTTCGAGGTTGGGATATAATGGAAGACGATTGTACACAATGGGAACGCATTGCAAATGAATTCCTTGAAAACGAAAATTACTATCAAGCTGCCAACCAGTTCAAACATGCGGCTAGTTGTTATCTCGACAGAGTACTTCAGATGACTAAGAAAGCTGCTGAATATTATCATATGTATGCAGAAGAGCGATTGGAAAAGGACGACCACAAAGCTGCAGCCACAGCATATATGGAAGCTGCGACGCAATATAGGCAAATCAGTGATTTTGCTACAGCATTGACACTCTATGAGAATGCCGCAAAAGAGGCACTTCTAGAGAGAATGACTGAAACAGCAGCTCAAGCTTATCTCTGGGCAGCATACTCTTGTCATAAAACTGGAGATCGTGAATACTTCTTGACCTCAGCACAGAATATGGGCAACCTCTATGATAAAGCCGCTGAGAAAGCAATTGATAATGGAAATGCAGAACGGGCTGTTATTGATCTCTCTTTAGCAGCAATGGGATTTGCCACAATTGAAAAGTTCGATAAAGCAAAAGAAAGAATTGAGAAGGCAAAGAAGATCATAGACAAGACGAGATGGGAATGGCTAAAGACACTACTAGAGTTCAGTGAGAATCTTACCGAGAACAATCTTGATGATGCAGATGAACTACTTAGAATCTTTAAGGAAGAAGAAGCCATTCAAGAAGTTATGGGCGCATGTTTAAGCATCAGACAAGAAATTGAGAGAAAGAAAAGAAAAGGGTAGGATCTATCCGATTCTTACCAACGCGGTCTTTACAACCTCTTGTCCAGATTCACCATCTATGGCATGGATAGTAACAAGTTCATCACCTTGTTCTACCGCTTTAACAAAGAACTGAAAACGAATACTCTCCTCGCTGCCTAGAAAACTAATGATTTTCTCTTCATTACCTAACGAGATTTCTAATCCATCAGATAACTCATATTTCACTTTGATGTTCTGACCTGGACCAGCACCATTGTTTCTTATTACAATTTCCAAAATAGCTTCGTCACCTAGTGAACAGGATACCCTTTCAGGAGAAACAGACATCTCAAGATTGGGCGGAGCCTGAGCAATCTTGAATTCAACTGCATTACTGTGTTTATGAACAAGGACTTTGTCACCTTCAAGAGTAATTTGATATGGACCTACTACTCCGTCACCACTTAAGACCGGTGTACACTCGATTAACCAAGAGTCTTGTGTTGCAGCAGGATTATTGAATTCTGGTCCTTTGGAGATAACTACGCTATTTGAGGTTGCAACTCGATGATCAACTACACGTACTGGAGAAGGGCATTTTACTTGCAGCTCCAATTCAACCAGAGATTTTACTGGTACATGGTCTCTTTTTTGCCCAGCCCAATCTAGTATTACCTCAGTATCAAGAGCAAGTCGAGCTGAAGTTACAACGAAATTGAAGAGAGTTTCTTCATTCATTTTTGCCTTCGCATTCCCTGCTATCTTTTCAAATTCCTTCTTATCAATATCAGCGCCCTCACAAAGAATTCTCACACACTCTTTTGCCAGACTATATTCGTGTGTCATTTTTTGAGAGATATTACTATACCTTTTCTCACCCTTTCTAAGAAGGTTGGTTGCAGTGTCAAAGTTTCTGGCACCCAAATACCCTATTATGGATATAGCCAATGCGCGATTTGAATCGCGGTACTTCTTTTCCCGATGCATATGATCGGATGCCTCTGAATAGAAACCAGCACCTTCATCATATCGGCCTTCCAATAGAAGACATTCAGCTCCAGCTATCTTCATCTCAGCAGCCCGATAATGGTCATTCTCTTCAAGTGCACAGTATGAAGCCTCACGAAAATATTTCACTGCAAAGTCGATCTCTTCTTGTTCGAAGAAGAGTCGTGCCGCTTTTTCGTATTCAATACTTGCATATTGAGGGAAACCATCCTCGATTTCGATGAGTGCTTTCTCAACATGTCTCTTGGCTTTTTTTAACGGATCAGATTTTAAAAATTTGAACATTCTTCTGGGTGCTCCGATTCGTGTTACTATGATAAGTGAACTGACAGGTAATATCGGTTTCGGCTAGAATTAAGAGATAGTAACCAGATTCAAAAGACCATGAAGAATAGCAATAACATGAAAGTGGTCTTAAAATGGAGCCCGAACCGTATTATTGGACCGATCCGCTCAGATATCAATTTGAAGTAACAATTGATTCTATTATTGAAGAAAATGGTCAATGTTTAATTGAGATTGAAGAAGCTGTTGTAAAACCTACCAGTGGAGGGCAAGCAGGAGATCGAGGTGTCATTGAAATATCTGGAAAGAAGTATTCATTTATTGATACAATCATTCATGAAGGAAGACCTGTGCTTGTTGTGGAAAAACCACTCCATGAAAAAGGTGTGTGTAGACTCACTATTGACATGATTTGGCGTAAGGAGATGATGTCAAATCATACTTCAGAACATATCTTTGTTGGAGCGTTAAAGAAGAAATATCCTGAATTGAATCTGGGAAGAATCTGGATAGATGGAATACATGGCACAATAGTGCTTGAAGGAGGAAATCTAACCATTGAAAGAATCTTGGAGACTGAATCTGAAGTTACTAGACTCATTCATGAAAGATTGCCTATAACAACACAGGTTGCAAAGGCGGAAGAGGTTGATGAATCAGTTAGAGCAAGAGAAGGAGTGACCTCAAAGCACGATAAAATTCGTTTAGTTAAAGTCGGTGATTTCGATACATCAGCCTGTTCAGGAGTACATGTTACTAATACCTCAGATATTGGTGTGTTCAAAATCATTGATATCAGGTTTCAAGAGAATGAAATCTACATTGAGTTCATATCAGGAAGAAAAGCCATAGAAACGTTATGCAATGTGTATAACGAGATCTTGGTGCGAAAATATGACTATCCATTTGAAATCAGTCAAATTGGCGCAATCATAGATAAGGGAAAATCTGTTCAACATGCATACGACCAATTGGTTGAGAAAGTTCTTCAGTTATTGAAACAAGGAAGTCAAAGAGAAACGATTGGAGATGTTGAATTTTGGTACGAATACCTGCCAGGCCTTGACTCAGCAGCCATTAAGCATCTTCTAAAAGAATTAAGACTCGAAGCTCCATCCATCACATTGTTTTTTGCGCCTGGAAAGAAGGCAAATCTTACACTTTGGACAGTGGGGATGCCTGAGAGTGCAACACATTATATTTCTGATGCAATGGAGATACTCGGAGGTAGAGGAGGAGGAAGTGCAGATGTCTACACGGGAGGATTTACTGATGTAGATAATCCTGAGGAACTATTCAATTCGATTGTACAGAGTATACGAATGCGTCTTTTAGGTGAATAACAATACCAACTATTTGCCAGTTTTACTTGAGACCATGTTTATTGGCAATTTCAGTCCAGAAATTTTTCACGGCCCATGGAACTGCTAAAAACTCCTCTCTAAATGCATCAAAATTTAGGCCTTGAATCATCATCTCTTGCGATGTTCCAATATATCCCCTCTCTCTGTCGAAATCAAAGCACACTTCTGCATATTTGCGATTAGCATTCAACAGATCAAGAAAGACTGCTTTTTGCTTAGCTTCAGGTATTTTATCAAGTGGAAAGACATCAGTGTATATCTGAATCCATTTTATCCCAGGCCGGATATATAGTGTATATTGGAACGAATTTGGTTCATCGTTCATTCCAGGACTTGCAGCCTTCGTATCTTTTCGTTCACTAAAGAGTAGCTCAAAAACGCCATCTTTTTCATTCCAATTGTATTTCATGTTTAATATCTCAAGATAGTCCTGAATCTGGTCAATTATATCACTCAATGATTGTACCCAAGAATGTTATCCATTATCCTCAAATTTAAGGATTTGTGACCACCAATATACCTAATGAGAATATTGAGTTAACTCCCAATGAATCAGAAAAACAGACATTGTATCTCTTCCCGCTACTACATTGTCCTCAAGAAAGACAGTATACAATTTTTCATAGGATCCGTTTGGTAGAAGTAAACTCCAGAAGATAAATAATTCATCGAAAAATACAAAGTAATCGCACCCGTGATCACATAGATACTGCATCTTCTCTTGAGGTGTTAGATTGCCGTGAATCATATCCGGACTCACAAGTCCCGCAAGATCAATCATTGTGCGATTTGAAAAGAAACGTAGTGCACCAGCATCGTGAGTGGCAAATACAGCATCTTGCGGAGTATTTTCTGCAAGCCAGTAGCCAAGATGAACCTGCATATCATTGATGTTACCAGCAGCTTTCCCAAAATTTGTTGCCTGCCATACATAATAAGGATACATCGGCATGATGATCAGAAATACAAGCAATGATGCCACGATAATATCCGGTGAAAGATCATTCCTTAACTCAAGAATCCCGAGAAATATCATTCTAAAAATTAATGCTGAAGTAGTAATACCAACCACAAGAAAGAGGTCAAATACTGGCACAAGATATCTCGAATTGTTAATCAACGCAGGATAAGGCGTCAAGATTCTATACAAAATGGTCAAAGCTACCGGAAGTATCCAAGCGAAAGGCTTCCCTTTGACGATCAAGACAATTCCAATAATTGCTCCAATTCCTAGAAAAGGCATCTCCAACAGGAAATGTGCCCAAAATGAGTCCCATGCTGCAATTTCTGATGGGGTGGGAGTATGTACCTTTGCATAGAATGTATCTGGGAATGGATAACCTGTTGTAGAAAGGCAATATTGAATCCAAGGAGCTATAACTACAAGAGCAAAAACGCCTGATAATATGAATAATCCAATACGTGCCTTGTCCACTTTTCTATGATAACCCAATTTCAGAAATCGTACTACAATACAGAAGATAATGACAACTCCTTCTGGACGTGTTAGATAAGCAAGTCCTCCGAGTATCCCCAGAAGGAGATCATATTTTGGTTCCTCGTGATCCAAAATCACGATTGATAGCAGTAAAATAAAGACGAACAGAGGAGTTTCCATGCCGGAAAGCATGAGCCATGTATTACGTGGTATGATTACAAATGCGACAGTTGTAAAAAGCCCTAATGGTAGGCTATCGAGATAATTCGTTACAATCCTTCCTGCTAAGTAGGTTGAACAAATGAAGAAAATGATAGAAATACAATAAGTAGCCCAAACAATACCAAACTGATCATCTGTGAAAAAGAAAATGCATGATAAAATAATAGACCATAGTGGGCTTGTAGAACCGGTACTTGGATAACCCGGAGAATATTCCCAAGGAGTGCCTTGGAAAATTGTGCGAGCAAATTGAAGGTGAATCCATGAATCATCAAGTGTCAGACCAGGTTCAGATATTGAGAGCATTGTAAGAAGATAATATATGCATGAGATTAGAGTAGCAGCTAAAGCAAACAAAAACAAGAATATATCTTCACGACGATCCCTGTAGAGATCGCTCATTATAATTCTATATCTGGTAATGGATGAACTCATAGAATTATCCTCTTGAATTATGTTCGTCACTCCCAACTAAATAAAAATCAGACCGGTATATGTGTTTTCTCAGACGAATTTAGTTTCGGCGACCTCCCTCACCACGCAGAATATCCGTTCAAGAATATGCATTCTAGAGAAAATCGACTTAGGTTACTGTGATTAGTCATAGGTGGGTCCACTTTCATACAGGGGAAGGTTAGATGGCTCTTGACCAAATTCAAACAATGCAATTGCAATTTGAACAATCTGTAACAAACAGACTTGTGACTGCATTCAGTCCACCAGGAATAGTCGTTGAAGCAGCCAAATATCCTATCTTAATGTCTAGTGTCTTAGCTTCCACCGAACCTTCGGAATGGCTTTCCATCTACGACCATCCTGAATCATGGAGTGGTCTTGATCGAGAGGCTATAATCTCTATGAGAAGGAGATTATACAGATTCACAATTCCAATTGATGCGCGTGCAATGAAACCATCTCAAAATATAGAAACACTTCAGACAATAGCTTTGTCTGTTAGCCCTGTAGCTATCGAAGTAGAAACATCTAGCCTTCCTTCAAGGAATCTTAGTATGCTTGGAGGGCAGTTACCAGCAAGTAGTGTCGTACATGCAAAATCAATTGACATAATATGTGAACCTGAAATTAGCAGGGTTGCCAAGAGAATCACTGAGCAAGATATTCCCACTTCAGAAGCAGCTTGGAAACTCTTAGACTATGATTATACTCTAGATCAAGTTGCAAGACTTATGTCAGTTGGATTACTAGGAAGATGCGACAGTAGAAGGTTTATTCCGTCAAGAGGAGCATATAAGGCAATCATTGATGGCTATGTTAGTCGTTCAATTATCGAGCTCATTAAAAAGCCGCTTTCATCCTCATATCGCCTCTGCATGTCAGAGATATTTGGCGACACTTTTACTATCCTAGTAGAACCAGGAGAGCCCAAGGTGGATTATGTTAGAATTGAACGGACAGAAAATGGGCTAGAACGTGGAGCTAGTTTGCAGGGTATCAGACATAATGCATCAGATTCTAAGACTGCAGTATTTGCTGACCATGCAAGATTCTCAGCCTATTCTGATCTTATTGGACGAAAAGAGTCAGCAAGCGTCACAATCTTTCATTTCTCCAGAACTAGAGAAAACAGTATTCTTGGTCCTTGGTTAGTAAGAACTGGAGTGAAAGAAGCTTTAGAATCACAACAGATTGAGTTAGACAATAGAGAGAATGCACTTAGTGTTCTCAAGTCACTACTATCACCTGATATTTCTGTCTGGAAAAACGGAGATACATTATTGGAAAATTTTAGCGGAGCATATAGAATTATTGAAAATAGCTCTCCAAATGATAGCATATAAAAAAGAAGGAAGGGCAGAGCCTTAGCTCTGCACTAGATTTGCTCTTTTGCTTCTTTCCTTGAAGCGCCTTTGTATATGAGTACAAGACCAAGTATTGATAGCAGACTCCCTGAAAGTATGCCACCACCAGTCAGAATAGCACCAATACTAAAGAGATCAAGAGCGAAAGAAATGAGTCCCACACCAATAAGTAGCATTAATAATCCAAATCCAATTCCTCCGGCTCTAAAGGCCATTGATCTGGGATATTTGCTCTCAATTACATATCCTGTTGGCGCAGATACCGAAGCAGCATACTTACGATTTCCATATCTATACTCTAATTCCCAAATTGGAACATGAATAAGAAATGTCTCACCAACTTCGATATTATCATTTCTTGACTCAATCTTGTCAACTTCTTGAAGAATGAGATTCGTCTGTCGTTCAAATGCCATCTGTCTTGCAAGACCTCGGGCATCATCCTCGCCAATGTTACTGTGTAACACCTTCCCATCGAATTCTTCTGCATGAGCATGACTGAAGAATTCTTTAGCTCGAGTAGGAATTGGATGGCCTTTAATATCTGGGTCTATATCTTTTACACCTGCGATGCTTATCTCATGGCGACGTGTGAAACGACCTGATTCAGGTTTCCAGAAGTATTGAATCCGTTTGTATGCACCACGATATTGTGGCCACTCATCATGAAATGTCGCATCACGACCTAGACCCTGATAAGTAGTATCAGCATCAACTCTACTTATCCAGAATGGATACCATATTTGTTCGGCCTTTACGAATTTTGCGCTAGTAGGAAGATCCTGTGGTACACCCAATTGCTTGGATACCCAATCAAGAAGGGTAGTCTGCGCTTCACCCTGGTCAAAGTGCACCCTGATCATATAGTGGTCTTTGAATTTTTCACCTGTTGTAGTCTGAGCAGTCCCACAGTAGGGACAGACTAGAAGTAAGTCTCCAGGACCTGCATCAAAATTTGCATCACAAAAAGCACATCTTGCCATTTTTTTCACCCCTTCTTCGTACGTTGTGTCATAATCAACACCCTGAATCCAAAGAATGTCATAATGATACCTAACACCGCTGCAAATCCACCTACAGCAAACAGAGGAAATCCAGTATCACCAGGCATATTGATGCCAGAAACGACAAACTCTCCGCCAAATCCAGCTACAATGATTCCTATGAGACCAATTAAAGTCCACATTATTCGTTGACCACGTGTAATTGGAATCTCTCCCATGACGACTTTTCCAGAGTGACCATCAATTGCAGCCTTGTATAGGTCACCTTGGAACTTGTATCGTATCAGGGAAAACGGAGCCTGCATGTAGGTGGTATTTCTCACATTGGTTGTTGTTCTACAGTCAAAGAGCTCTGCAAGACCACTCTTTGCTTGAGCGCGATGGTTATCAGCAACTCTTCCATGAATTGTCTTTTCAAACTCTTCTTGTCCAATCTCCGCATTCAGCATTGTTGGTTCCAAATCTTTAATTTTTTCAAAATCATAGGTTACTCCTTTTTCAGGTTTCACCGTATTCAGATAATCCTCCAAACCATAGAATCTTGCACCCTTTCTAGCGAGCAGTGGCTCGTCAGTATCTGTGTGTAATTCTGATTGGACAGGAACATATCCTGTTTCATAGTCTGTATAGGTTTCAGTTCTAGTAGTCCCATCGGATTCTCGAACTGTCCTAGTTTTCTGGACCGGTACCTGAACTGTCTTGTAACCTTTGTAGTAGCTATCAGCTTTAACTTTAGCTGTCCAGACAGGTACGTAGATGAGACGATTTTCGACAACCTGGGTAGCTTTCACTAAGCCTTTGTTCATTCCTTTATTCTTATCAAGGAATTTCTGGAAACCTTGAAGTCGAGTATCAGCATCGACTGCGGTTTCCATTAAATGGTCGCCAATCGCTTTGCCTTCAATTGTAGTTGTGTTACCACAATAGGTACAAGTAATTACAACATCATCGGGTCCGGTCTTCACATTTCCATTACACACGGGACATTTGAACATGTCAGCCGTCGATGTTTCAGAACCCATTGTCAAACTCTCCAGAGTCTGTTTCTGATATGGAATTATGTCATTGCCATTTAAGACTTCGTGAAATGAATATAATGTCAATAATAGCTATCTGCCACGAATCTATTGTCTTCAATGAATACCTCTTTCCGCTCAATTGAGAAGAGGATCAAAGTCAAACCCAGTTCAATGAACAGAGTTAGTTGTAGTAACCACCAATTTACATATGATATAGGAACTGTAATTAAAATGAAAATGACGAAAACCAACAGAAATTGAGGATTAGTACTCTTTTTTCGAATAGAGAGTAGTATCAGAGCTTGAATGACAATAAAAATATAATATAGAACACTTTGTATCAAGATTCCAGGTAATATGTACATTTGAAGTTCATAGACAAAATGATATAGGATAGTTGACAATGGAAAGAAGATGCCGAGCCTACTGCCTTTTAATGAAAAAATGGCAACATATCCTATGGAGATCAATATTGAAAAAAAGAAACTTAAATATCCTAAAATGTCTAGCCAAAACAAAAGCAAGTTGAAATTAGTATCAGAAGCAACTATATGATTAATAATTATTAGTAACCGTAGTATTCGCACTATAGCTTCACAGATGATCCCAAAAATCCCAATATTTACGGCTAATTGCTGCAAAGAACGGTCATAAATGAATTCAGACTTTCTGTCTATTTCATCCCGCATACCTCAAACCTCTCCAAGTGTATGACGATTTGCCAATCAATATATTGAAAGTACATAAGGTGTATGGTTTTGTCTTGAAGATCTTAGTGTATTCAATTTGGTTTCTTTAATGCATATAGAAATCCAATCAGATTGAATTCAATATGCACGATGATTGGCAGAAGAAGACTACCAGATGTTGTCAAGAATATTCCAGCAACTAATCCAAGTAATACTGCAGATATTGTCAGAACAGGCACAGAAGAGCCCATTTGTTTGGCAGGGGCTATGTGAACAAGACCAAAGATGATACTAGAAACAATTACTCCAGAGGTGATATACACTCCCGAAAAATCAAGTGCATAGTAAGCGTAGTTATCCAAGACATTCTGTAAGAAACCCCGAAATAGCAATTCTTCAGATATACTGGCAAGTAACACAATCAAAACAAAGAAAATAATCCGACCACTAAAATCTGGAGGAGGACACATCCTTTCTGGAGTTGGAGATATCTTTTCACTCACAGAAATAGTAATCCAAGCAGTGACAAGACCAATTGAACTCAATACCAGTAGGGAAGAAAGATTGGGGAGTTGGAATCCCCAAAGTTGCAGTGATCCAGAGCTGATAAAAAAGATGGCTAAAAGCGATAGGATAAAAACACTAGGACTTACAACAGCGGATGACATCCATTGATTTGCAAGTACAACATTTGATTCCAGTTTTGCTTTTTTAATAATAATGACCATAATACCAAACGATAGAGAGTATATGATTATTGAAATTGCCAGTCCAATCCCTAAAGCAATTAGCCATTCAATCATTGAGAAACACACCTATCTTTCAGATGTGGTTGAAATTACCAACTGATAACTAATTCCATTGTAGTATCTTCATTCATCACCTTCTCTTAAATCGGATTTCAAATAATTGAACTATCGAATTTGTTTTGGTATATTTCACCTCAAAAAGAAGAAAGGGGAAGATATAGTATAAGAATTGTGAATGAATAATCGCTGTACTTGTACAATTATTACACCATTGATGTTGCTATTTCATCCTGAAATATGCCTTAATATATCAAGTAGAGAAGATAACTCAACATTGCATAAGTTGAGAAAATCTGCTAATTCATTACCGATTATCCAACAATGATTTTGTATAATAGAACGGCACCTATGATGAGAATTGCTATTGCAATGATTTGAGATAGATTTCGTTCCTTGGTCTTTGATACAGCAAATGCGGAAATTGGTGTTGCTAATATTGCACCGATGATTATGCTAGATAATAATGGAAGATTTGCTGCTCCGAAGAAGTAGTCATATCCATAGATGAGATAATAGCTTACAAAAGACACAACACAAATCACTGCCTCTGAGATTGATGTGATAGCTACAGACATTTTGGGATTTGTACCATTGATAATTTGTCCACTGGTCGCTATCGGTCCGTAACCACCACCTGATATAGCTTTGTTGAATCCACACAGAACACCAAGACCAGTAGTAGCTTTGTGTGTGTATACTCTCTCGGCATTTCTGTTATATAACATAAGAATGCCCATCGCTATTACAAGAAGAGCGATGTATGTTTTAACAAAAGCGGCATTGATTGAAATTACTACAATCATAGCAAACAGACTGGCAACTACACCGGATACCATGAATATGGTTAATGTTATCTTTGCATCATTGGACTTCATGATCTCAAGTGAGCTAGCTCTGTCATGTAGAATCCCAACAGTGAATCCCGTCATTATCTCGCTAAGTAAAATTGATGCAACAACGGCTATTGGATCATAACCAAATATCAAGAGGAGAGGAGATAAGACTGTTCCAAATCCACCACCTACTGTAGAATCAATGAATTCCATTATAAACGCCATAAGAAGAATAGCAAGAATAATTTCCATTGGTTATAACTACCTTCGTCCATGGTTTTTTTGATATAAGGTACTCCTCAAAATGACGAGTTTCCGTGATATCCTAATGATAAGACTATGGGTAGCTCATATTTCAAAACTGAAGGTTCACAAGAATTCATTTTGTGAACCTTCGATGGATGTTATCGTTTGAGATCCTCATAAAGCCGTGTTGCAGAGAACTCGTCAACTCTATCTTTTACCTCTTCGCGAGCTGCTTGGTGTTTTTCCAGAAATTTCATCATCATGGAAGCAAGGATTTGTTTACATTCGCCGCAAAGAATCTCTCCGCTCCTACACTGCTGCTCGATTTTGGCTAAATCCTTGTCATCAGGCATGAAGAGAAAATTGTAGTATTTGAAGACACTGCAGATTTCAGGATTTGCTCCAAGCCTCCGCTGTTCTTCAACGGTTGCTCGTCCGCCTGTGAAAGCGGCCATCACCTTCTTCTTTGCAAGTTTTGGTGTATCTGTTGTGAAAACAGCAGACATAGGATCGGAAGCAGACATTTTACCTCCTTCTTTTAGACCTGGAACAAACATGCATTGAATGCTTGCAGGTTTATAATATCCAAGTTTCTCAGCAACATCACGTGTCACTCTCCAGAAGGGATCTTGGTCAATTGCACAAGGTATGACGCAAGGCGTCTTTTTGCCATAGATCCATGAGTGTAGAAATGCTGGAACAGCTTGGATAGCGGGATGCCAAATAGAACCAATGTTAGTACTATTATCGAAACCAAAAGTAGCCTTTACGGTAGAAAAAGTGACCTTTCTGGCAACTTCAACGGCAATCTCGTAAAGTAAATCAATGTGTTCGATATCTTGGATGATATACGTATCTTCGGGTTTAAAACCGAGAGCTAGCAAATCCAAAGTGTTCTCATAGGTATATCGTTTAACATCATCAAGACTCAGATGAGCATTGAAGAAATATTTCTCATCATTCGTCATCTGGAAGTATAGCCGAGTTTTCATGTGATCTTGAAACCATTTTGTAAACATCCAAGGTACAAGATGACCGATGTGTGTATGCCCACTCGGGCCTCTTCCTGTGTAGATAATGAAAGGATTTCCTCTTTCATATTCGTTGAATAGCCAATCCAAATCTCTGTGTGAGAAGAACAGATCCCTCTCAAGTAGAAAATGTCTATCGCCAGCAAGTTTGAAGATGCGCGCCTTCAACTGCTCTGTTATCCGTTGCGTACCAAATTCCTCGATTAATCTATCGTAATCGAGAGTTCCACTCACTTCATACGGTGTGACTTTCATATCATTGTTTTCATTATTCACAATGAATTTCTCCTTGGATGTTTAAACTGGTAAGACCAGTAAGCACGGTCAATTTTGCTCTGCAATTAAGCCTAATGGTTTCATTTTTAGTTTATTCGCATCATCGAAGTTAAATTAGTGATTGATATTCTCGTTATAGGGTATTAAGAATTGCCACCAAAGAGAAAACAATTCAAGAAAGGGAGACCAAATCAATTCCTGAAGGTGGTCAGACCATTCCTTGAATTTATGCAATATGAAGCATCAGGTGGTTTAGTTCTTCTTTCCTGCGTAATCATTGCTATGTTGATTGCTAACTTTCCAATTGGCACGGATTATCTTGCATTATGGGAAACGAATGTAGGTATTACAATAGGGATAGCCAATTTAGAGAAACCTCTGATTTTTTGGATAAATGATCTGCTCATGGTCATCTTCTTCTTCCTCATCGGGTTGGAAATCAAACGTGAGGTTATGATTGGCGAACTGAGTACACCCTCAAATGCAATAGCTCCAATTATTGGAGCCTTTGGTGGGATGATTACACCAGCTTTGATTTTCTTAGCATTTAATCCAGTGGGTACGACAGGTGCCAATGCATGGGCAATTCCAATTGCGACAGATATTGCAATATCACTCGGTGTGCTATCAGTCTTTGGTAAGAAAATCCCGACATCTCTTAAGATATTTTTGACCACACTTGCTATTGCTGATGACATTGGTGGTGTGCTAGTAATCGCATTTGTATATTCAAGCGGAGTGTCACTCATACACCTTGGACTAGCATCGATGATTTTCATTATTCTGATTGTTTTGAATAAAATAGGAATTAGAAATATTCTGCCTTATGGAATGTTGGGAGCTGCCCTTTGGCTCGAATTTCTATTATCGGGCGTCCATCCAACAATTGCAGGAATATTGATTGCTCTGTCAATTCCAGCAACAACAAAAATCGATTTTAAAGAGTTTAACGATATCAGTGGCGAACTTGTAAGGAGAATAAACTCGGAAACACAACAAAATCCAGAAAATATAGATCTCATTCACATTCTTAACATATCTAGAACTCTTGAGGTTGCTTGCAAAGATGTAGAAACACCATTGCAGCAGGTAGAACACTCATTAGCAAAGTGGTCAGCATTTGTGATCGTGCCAATATTCGCATTAGCAAATGCAGGCGTAATTTTGGGAGGAGTTGATAGTGAACTCATAATAAACTCTGTACCCATAGGAATAATATTAGGATTAGTAATTGGAAAACCTTTGGGAGTTATTTTTGCCATCTGGGTAGGAACAAAAGTTCGCATCATCAAATTGCCTGAGAATGTAAGCTGGGAATTAATGATAGCGACTGCGTTTCTGACTGGCATTGGTTTTACAATTGCGATATTCATCGCTTCATTATCAATTGCAGATGCGGGTCTTTTAGCTGCTTCAAAAGTTGCGATTCTTGTGGCTTCTTTAATATCAGGCGGTCTTGGTTTCTTTTGCCTTAGATATGTGTTGAAGAAGGAAGCGAAAACACTGATTCCATATGTCCCAAGTGAGATTCCTAGGACACCAAACATTATCGCACCAACAAGCGAGTCAGAAACGACGAAATTAGATGCTTGAAAGGAGTTTAAGTCAATATTTCGACAAAACGTTACTCTAAAAAGGAGTAACAAGACCTCTTCAGGATAACAGCAGTATACCTAGGAGTTAGGAATATGCGTATTGAAGAATATGAGTTCGAAGAGGAAAAGACACTCACGAACCTAGCGGATTTGCTTGTTCATATTGCAGAACAGATACGTGCTGGAAAAAAACTACAACTTCCAATGCCTACATTGAAGGAAGGCATAATCGAAGTTCCTCTTGGCGAACCTGTTGAAACGGGGATTGAAGTGACAATCAGACGTCATTTCGTTCATGTCGATCTTGCATTGTCATGGAGACGAAGAAAAGGAGAGGATGAGTAGAACATGGCAGAAGAGATCCTGGATAGAGTTGCTATTCTCAACGAAATCGGGAAGATATTAGATATCCAAGAGAGAATAGCAAAGTATCTTCATGATAGGCTATGTCTAAAAGGCGCTGTTCCCATACTTGAAGAATGGGAAGCAGGACGAAAAGACGCATTCAAAAATGTCAGAGGTTTAATTGACAAATATGCGTTTTCAAGGAAATTACCTCATAGCGAACTAGGAATCATGGCTCAGGAAATTATTTCGCACTTGCTTAATATTCAACATACATTTCTTCGTGTTCTTGTAATGATCGACATGTTGAATGATGAAGCATTCAACGAAATATACATGGATTCAATGACAACAATTTCCACTAAAGTACATGAGATGATGACTGCATTACGAACAATGATAGATCAGAGAGCTTCTAATTCGAGCGATGCTGAGAATACTCTTGATGTTCTTATCAAACTTGAAAGACAAATTGATGAAGATAATATTGTCATTTGTCGTCAAATCTCAATTGCAACAGGTGGGGATTCTGATTTTACTTGTTACATGATGAGGAAGATAGTTGCAGATTTAGAGCATATTTCAGATTATGCAAAAGAATGCTCTGAAATCATTGCGGAGATTTGATTGTAGTTGATGCAGGGAGAAGAATTATCAACAACAATTCTTGTTCTGATAGCTGGTATTCTAATCCTTGGTGTGGCTATTGCAAAAATAGCAGAAAGATATCGAGTACCACATCCTATTCCATTGGTAATCACAGGTCTTCTAATGGGCCGTCTTCTGGTTACATTAGAACCGGGAATCACACTTGTACAGATAACAGGCTTTGATTTTATAGCGCAATTGACCTTGGCGACAGTTTTATTCTATGCCGGTCTTACGTTGAATCTGAGAGATTTACGTCTTTCAATCGTGAATGTAATGCTATTAGCTACTGTGGGTGTTCTTGCAACATCACTAATTGGTGGATTTGCCCTGCAGACATTGACAGCAGCTATTTCAATTCCAATTGGTATAACAGCATTTCTTATTGGGGCAATCCTCTCACCAACAGATCCTGCAGCTCTTTTCTCAGTATTGGAATCAGGGGGTGTAAGAGTAAAGAGGAAGCTTTTTTCAATTCTAGAAGGAGAAGCCGTCTTTAATGATGCAACATCAGTCATCCTTGTAATTACAGTATTCGAACCAATTGTTATTGCATCATTGGCGAACACTGTCGAGGAAACCAACTGGGCTTTGATATTTGGTGAATTCATTGCAAGTATGGGATTAGGAGTCATACTAGGGTACATTGTAGCAAGAATAGTCGGATATGCGATACCACGAGCGGGAGATGACACGAATGTTTCAATCCTTACAGCCACCACACCATTCTTAGCTTATGGATTGGGGGAATTATTCACAATTTTTTCCATCCATCCAGGAGCTCTAGCGGCGGTATTTGCGGGAATCTTTATGGCCAATGCCAGAAGAATTGGTCTCGAACCACTACCTCAAAGATCAATGAGAGGCGTCATGAAAAATGTATCATTCTTCTTTGAAATTGTGGTCTTTATCCTTTTAGGATATACTCTTAGTGTCCCACTTATTGAGGGAAACGCAGCAACAGAACCGATTGCTTTTATGATAGCAAATCCAGGCATTCTTTCACTAGGCTTAGTCACTGCAATTCTTGTAATCTTCGTCGCTAGGCCCATCTCAGTATTTCTTGTGACTGCTGGCGATAGAACCATGGGTTTCAAGGAGAGATTCTTTCTGAGCTGGGCAGGAATTAAAGGAGTTGCAAGTGCGGCATTGGCTGCTATCTCCGTGACTGTCATTATTCAATATGCTCAAAATTTGTCCGAAGAAGCAGCATCAACATATCTCGCTGCAATTGCACCAGTAATACCTGCAATCTATGCTATTGTCTTCACAGTGCTAATGGTTAGCTTGGTTGTACAGGGTTTATCTACAAGCTTTCTTGCAAATGTGTTGAATTTAACTGAAAAACAGGATAGAGCAAAGGAGATTACTGTTCACCGAGATGCTACAAGACAAGCTCTCCTAGGCCTTGTTGATAGATACACAGAGGGAAAAGTCGATTCTGATATGTATGGGCGATTGAAAGCTGAACTCGAAGAAGAAATATTCGAACTTGATGATGAATTACGAAAAGTCATTGCAGAACAAAGAGCTCGTATACAAGAATTAACAATTCGAGAAGAAATTTTCAAGAATAAGCTCGAATTCTATCGCAAGGAATACGAAGCTGGTAGAATTTCGGATGGTGTTTATCAGGATTTAAGAAGTGAGTTAGAAGCGGAAATTGAAGAAGTAGATAATAGAATTAGAATCCAAGAAGAACGGATTTTCTCTGATTCCGAATAGATGGGTTACGAGTTATATGTATTAAAATCCATTAACAAACCAAAGGATGTCATAATATGACAGGGTGTGGTAAGCTATGGCTGCAAATCCGAATGAAGACATCGAGTATGTGAGTTATAGAGAGTGTTTACAAAGTCTGGGCGCAAATCCTGAAGGACATGATAATAAGGAAGTTCAAAAACGGATAAACGAGTTTGGAAAAAACATTCTTACCTTAGAAAAACGCGATAACGCACTTATCATATTTCTTAGGCAGTTTAAATCACCATTAGTCTATGTCTTGATTTTGGCAGGGGTCATATCACTCATTGGAAACCACATTGAAGACACGATTGTCATCGTAGTTATTCTTTTCATAAACTCAATCATTGGATTTGCTCAGGAATGGCGCGCTGAGAAGACGATTGAATCAGTTAAGAAATTAATTGAAGAAAAATCCATTGTCATTAGGGAGAGCGAAGAGGTAGAGATCTCATCCTCTGATATGGTCCCAGGAGATCTTCTTCTACTAAAAGGAGGAGAGAGGATTCCTGTTGATGGAAGAGTTATTTTTGAGAGGAATCTTCACGTAGATGAAAGCCTACTAACTGGTGAGAGTGTTCCCATCAAAAAAGAAGTTGTTTGTTTGGCGGAAAAGCCGCACTACTACGAAGAATCAAACAAAGTCTTTGCAGGTTCTTTTGTCACGCAAGGGAGAGCACGCATCCTAGTAGAAAAGACTGGAAACCAGACAGTACTCGGAGAGATAAACAGAGAACTCCAAAATGTAAAGAAAGAACCAACATCCATAGAGATTCGCTTGAAGCGACTTAGTATCTTCTTTATCATACTGGCTTTTACATTCCTTATTCTAACATTACTTCTTGGATTCTATAGACAAATCGAAACATATGAACTGATTCTGTTTTCTCTTTCTTCATTAGTATCAGCAATACCTGAAGGGCTTATTGCCGTCATCACTATTGTACTCTCAGTGGGAGTCTATAGACTATCACGTAAAAATGTCATCGTACGCAACTTAGATGTCATGGAAACCCTTGGATTAGTGAATGTCATTTGTTCAGATAAGACTGGAACTCTCACTAGAAATCAGATGATGGTAAGGAGGTTATATACGCCAAGGCACTTCTTTGAAGTAAGCGGCGTTGGATTTGATGTAGATAGCGGAGG
>JAEOUN010000048.1 GCA_016839245.1 Candidatus Thorarchaeota archaeon | reverse complement strand
TTCAATCGGGTCCTCAAGAAATTGAGAGATGATGGCGCCTTGGATGATATCCCATTATTAGTGACCATTCATGGTCGCCCAAAACCACTTGTGCTACCAAGTGGGGAACATACTACAGACTATGAGTCTCTTAGCAAAGCGTGTCCATTTGATTATGTACTGGCAGTCAGCAAGAATGTCGCAGAAGAACTTGGAGAGTCTCTTTCTAAAAGTGGTCAAGAAATTCAGATAAGCATTCTCTACCTTGGTGTGAATTTGTCAGTTTTCTATCCAATCCCGGATATAACAAAGGAGTGGGATATTGCATTCATGGGACGTCTTGAGAAGATGAAGGCGGTAGATCTTTTCCCCGAGATGTTAGTCAGGCTGAGAGAACAATTTCCTAATTTGAAGTTCTTAATAACAGGAGAAGGAACAATGAAGAATGATCTGCTTATGGAATTTAGGAAAAGAAACATAGTAGATCTTGTTGACTATCAAGGTGTAGTTAACGCAAAAATGATACCAGAACTAATTAATCGAAGCAGGATTTTTATCTATCCTTCAAGGGAAGAACCCTTTGGACTCTCAATCCTAGAAGCAATGGCATGTGAAGTTCCTGTGGTTACAACCAACGTATTTGGACCCAGTGAGATTCTTACACAAGATGTTGATGGATTAATGATACCTCCTGATAATGTAGAAGCATTAGTGGAGAGCGTAAAGTCATTACTTCAGGATGAAAAGTTGCGTATTTCAATAGGTCGTAATGCTAGAAAAAAAGTAGAATCGTGGTTTGATATCAAGCAACACTATGAAAGCCTAGTCGATTTATACAAGAAATTAATAGAGTCTAAAAAGAGAGAGTGTGGGATTTCAAGTGCAGGGTCAGCATTTTGAAGTGAGGGGATTCTGTTCTAATTGGAGAGCTGGTTGAGTATAGGTAAGTGTAATTCGCGTTGATTAGAATTTGTTTTCAAACCATGATACGGGAATTCTTGTGCTGATAATCTGCCAGATTCTCGCAAGGATTGGAGTTATCAGAGCCACGGATGGTAGCCCAACTGTAAATAGAGGAAGCATTACAAATCCTAGTTCAAGGAGAACTGAGTGATTGTCTATGAATAATCCAAACACAACTGCAAGTAATGCTGTGAAGACCAGACCAATGGCTGATAAAATCGAGAGTTTTATCAGTGATCTTCCATTTTCCAAATCATAAGACGCAATTCCAACAATCAATCCAAGCACTCCATACGATATTGCTGGAAGTGTCATGCTCACAACGGTATTGAAGAAGAGTAGATCATATAATACAATGCCAAGGTAACCAGAGAGAAATCCAGCCAAAGGACCTCGAATTGCTCCGACTACTGCGATGATAGCAAGCGCTGGTGAAAGACCAAATTTGATAAGAGAAACCATCGTGTAAGGCATAGGTATTGAATATATAATAACAAAAAGAATTGCGCCTGCAGTCCCAAATATAGTAGTGACGATCGCTGTTTTTAAATTGCTAACTCGAAGTCGTTCTACAAGACCGCTCTTAGTTTCAGTGGTATCTACTTCAGTGCCATCTGTCATTTCTAGCTTCCCTCCATTATGACAATCTGGTACGTCCCTGGCTGAAGGGTCAAAATGTAGTCGCTTCCCGATGCTGTGAGTTCTCCTAGAGATTGACCATGAGAATACGCAGTTGGAACATCATTGAAGTTACTAAAGGTCAGTTCTGCAGTCTCGTCGACTTTAAGGTTGAGGATAAAACCCGACTTTGCGGAGTCCCACCGAGCCTGATAGACCCAGATATTGTCGTCATCAGCCTGACTGATATATGGATAGTTCCAAAACTCAGCTGATCGAGATTCTGCAAGATCGCGTACTGTGACTGGTAGAGTCGACCATAGTGAGAATCCCGAGAAGATTGGAGATAGAAAGGCATCAAAGGGCGAACCATCATAATACATCTGTCTTCCATCTGGAGACCAGACTTTATTGAGCATGCTTCCTAGTAAATTGTGAAGACGATCTCTTGTAATAGAGTCACCTCTTTGATTTGCAAGAACCATTGTGAAGACAGATCCTAGAATACCAATTATATCACCAAAGGAACTGGGTTGTCTGTATGATCCCAGCATGTACATGATGTCACCCGATAATTCTCTACCATATTTCTCGATGAAGACAGGATATTTTGGAATAATCATATCTGGAATTGTGTACTCTAAGAAACTCATTGCCCAAGCAGTACCATATGAAGAAATGCTTGGACCACCCATAAGATGATCTGCAGCCTGTCCTGGTATGACTTGTGGTAGGAGTTCTGAGTTTGGCCCCCAACCAACTGGTTTCTGAACAAAGTAACCGTTGGTATACAGACCATATTCATCAGTAATATTTGCTTCAATAAAATCTAATCCGTAATCCCACATACCACTCTCCATGTAGTTTGTTTCATACATGTTATCATAGAGCTCAGTAGTATAGATGGGGATACTATTACACTGTACAAAGCAAACATAAGGCTCGCAAGTAATCAGTCCCGTACCCCAAAGACCACCATCTTTGAGATGACCAAGACGATCTGTAGTCGTAGTGTTCTTCCAATCATTGATGTAATAGGTTATTTCGTCCTTCATCGTGCCAAAATTGAAGTTACGCTCATAGAGAGTCATCATAAGCGCATAATGCCCAGTCCACATGATGTTTGCAGGACCTCTAAAACCACCTGTGTATACATCATCGCCATCAGGATGCGTTGCATTTGGATAGTAATACTCGGTAAATCCCGGAATAGAAGCCCACTCGTAATATTCCAGAGACTCATTACCATACTCATCAATAGTTGTATTCATCCTTAAAATCTGGGTATGTGCAAAGTTTTCATAGAAAGCGGATCTGTATCCTGAGTTAACCTCACAGACACCAGCAAAGGGGTAAGCAAGGAATGCATTGATGTATTGAAGTGCCCAGAGATAGTTCTCTGCGTTCCAGCCATACCATGTATTATACGCCTGTCCTGTTACTATTTCATTGAAATAATTAATAATAGCAATCTGTTCATTGGTAAGAACAGGATAATCAGCAAAATTGAAGGTAATTCCATTCACCTTCTGGATGTCCTTAGATATTGTTGGAGTTTCAAAATTTCCAAGTGTCATTCCTGCAAGAACTACAGTAATCACAAAGACGGTGATTACAAATTTGTTCTGTTTAATCTTCTCAGACATATGAGCTCACTTCGCTAAGATATGGATGGTTGATGGTATTGGATTAGTTTGATTCATTGTAATTATGTAACATAAATAGTTTACAGAATATTGGAAATATTAGGTGACGAGAACAGAATCAGGAAAGAGCCTACCGACATGTGTCGGGAGAGTTCATATATTATGATGATATAAGAATAAGATATGACACTTTTTGAATTCGTATTCAGAGCATCCTACGATAACCCATTTGGAAAAGTTACTAAGGATAATCCCTCAGTACAACTCTTCCAATGGTGTAATGACAAGCATGATGTAATAGAACTGATACTCCAAAAACCAGAGGACTACAAACAAATACGCGAGAAATTTTCGAAAACTGTTGAGATTGTCGATGAGATAGATGATGGCGCAAAAGTACATGTCATAACAAGGATGTGTGCATGTGGAGGTCCAGGAACAGTTACTAGCTATCTAAACGATCCGGGTCTACTAGTTATACCCCCCATAGCCTATGAGAATGGTTGGGAGTATTTCCGTGTTATTGTATTCAGGCATGAAGGAATCTCCAAACTTCTGACAGACCTAAGAAGTGCCGGGTTCCAAGTAGAAGTACTAAGAAAGATTCCATTTGATGGGTATATTGCCAGTTCATTAACACTATCAACAGATACTCTATTTTCAGGATTAACTGAGAAACAGATAGATGCACTTCTGACAGCATACGCTCAGGGTTATTTCAGATTTCCACGAAGTTCTGACCTTCAGACTATTGCATCTAAGGAGAAAATTAGTAGAACAACCTTTTTAGAACACCTCAAGAAAGCAGAAAACAAGATCATAACCGCCCTTATCCCACACATTCAGTTGTTCAGGAAAATCCCTCAGGAAAGAAAAGATTCAATGCATATACTAGCTGATGCCTAGAGTTATTCGATCGAGTCTTTCTCATTATGGCTCTCCAGGCATTAACTTCTTCAACTCAGGGCATTTTTATTCATTCTCAGAGTGTTCTGTAAATTTCATCAAGCTTTGCTCTGGCTATTGGTTCACCTGACAAGAATGTTTCAAGATGTGCGCATGTGTATTCATTACAGTGAGCGCAGGTCTTCACATTTCGTTTCTCTGCGCATGGACGTATATCACAAATGCTCTGGCACCAACCAGAAATTCGTTGTGATAGACATCCATCACACTCGATATCCTTCTCTGTGAATTCTGTGTTGAGTTCACGATTCCAACGGTCAGCTATCTGCTTCATGCGTTCAACATCCTTTGATTGAGTTGCTTTGAAGGCATCACAGGCACTACAGTCTAGACCACAATATGCGATATGCTCAGACATGACTTTCTTTTCACCTCCTTATACTAGCGGATGAAGGACATTCTTTGAACAACTGTCAGACTAAGATCTCGTCCTTGTTCCAACTCGCGTATGGCTTTTTCTGACGCATAATGTCTACGAAGTTCTCCAGACTTCTTATCGTAGATGTCAACCCGTTTTGCTTTGGCTGCTATCCTTTTTCTTGGAACATGATCTACATCCAGTTTAGAAACCACTTGGTCTTGTATGCATTCCATCTTTATCACCTAGAGAATTATCTACTCAAATATGGCATAACTTTTCTACCGACATATGATGGTTGAATTATTCATTCTTGGTAGAGAGTAGAGACATAGAAGGCCTGAAATCACCTATCAATCTCGATGGAATTTGCCAAGTCTAATTAACTCGGAATATATAGAAGTGAACATGAAGGTACCACTCAGTGTGGAGTTGGATTACATGGGTCCGGATAAAGACATTATCATGACACAGATAGTCAATGAGGAGGATAGAAGATATGTATGTCAGGGCCTCTTTCAATACAATGTTAGAAACACAAATTCACTCCTGAAAAGACCAGGAATCAATGTGGATCTTGTACTCAAGACACCTGATGACCAAGTGGTTGGAGGAATCTTCTGTGATACATTTCTCGACTGCCTGTATATTGATGTTCTCTGGGTAGATGAGAGATATCGAGGATGTGGATATGGAAAAATGCTGGTGATAGAAGCTGAGAAGATTGCCAGAGATAATGGATGTACATTTGTTCACACAGCAACTTTTAGCTATCAATCTCCAGGATTCTATTGGAAACTCGGATATGAAACATTTGGAATGATTGATGATTATCCTAGAGGAATAGAGGAGTATTTTCTCAAGAAGATGTTGTGAAAAATGGGTAGTTAGTATTGTATTAGGTGAATTCATCCTGCAACTTGTCATTGCGTGTATGAAAATTCCAAGATAAAACGTAACAATTAGAGTAATCGATATGGAATCACTAACAATCCGGCTGATGATGAGATTTATCTGTTGGAATAGTCAATGGTCATCAGTTGCGGGTGAACAAAATGCTAAAGACAAAAGTGACTGAGATGTTAGGATGTAGATATCCGATCATAGTTGGAACCATGGCGAGAATTTCTAATCCTGAATTTGTAGCTGCAGCAAGTAATGCTGGTGCATGCGCAGTATTAGCAAGTGCAAACTACAAATCACCTGATGCACTACGTGATGCGATTCAAAAAACGCAATCTCTTACAAATCAACCATTTGCTGTAAATATCAATTTATTCCCCGCTTTGATGCCTCAGGAAAAACTGGAGGATTATGTGGAAGCCACATTGGCTGAAGGTGTGAAAATCATTGAAACAAGTGGCCATAAGGCTCCAGAAGATCTAGTGCCTAAATTCAAGAACAGCGGCGCTACTTGGATCCATAAATGTGCTGGAGTCAGATATGCGAAAAAAGGAGCATCTCTAGGAGCTGATATTGTCACGGTTGTCGGATATGAGAATGGAGGAGCTACTGGTATTCTAGATATTGGAACAATGGTAATGGTTCCGTCTGTGGTGGACGCATTAGATATTCCGGTGATTGCCGGAGGTGGGATAATGGATGGTAGAGGTGTCGCTGCTGTCTTGGCACTCGGTGCAGAAGGAGTAATTATGGGGACAAGGATGATGGCTACGAAAGAGTGTCCAATCCATGACAATCTCAAGCAGGCGTTCATTCAGGCTACTGAAACAGATACAGTCCTTGCTCTGCGTTCCGTTGGAAACACTCACAGAATATGGAACAACAAAGCGGCACAGCATCTTCTCGAATTGGAATCTCAGAAAGCTCCCTTATTCACACTCATCCAAGCTGCATCTGGGGAGAAGGCACAAGAGATGTATAGGAATGGAGAACTTGACATTGGGATTGTGAGCTGTGGGCAGGGTGTAGGTTTGGTCAAAGATATTCCCACTGTAAAAGAATTACTGGACAGGATAATGAACGAAACCAAAGAAGTAGTTTCACAACTCAATACAAGAGTAAAGTAGAATATAGAGAGAACTCAGGAGAAACAATTAGAGTCTTATACGTGAAGTCTGAATGATCAATAACCAAATCATCCTCTTTATTTATATAGGAATTTGAGATTGGAAAATGGGGAGCAACGTGAAAGTAGCCCAATCGTTACTGATTCTAACTATACTACTGAGTCTGTCCGTTATCGGAATCAATACAATCTGGTTGTCAACACAGAAGAGTAATCTTCTAGACACACCAATCAGGGTATCATCATATACACCGCATGATGCCATTTCAATATCTGGAAATTCAGCATTTGCAGCACAGGGGTGGCCGGGTGATGGAACCGCTGAATCACCATATATCATTGAAGGACTTGAGATAATAGTTCAAGGCACATGTGTCTACATTTTCAATACGAATGTGCATTTCATCATTAGAAATTGTATATTTTCATCACACACCAATGTAGTGACAAACTGCGTCAGATTTTCACATGTAAGCAATGGGGCAATAGAAAACTGCACAATATTTGATTCCTATATGGGATTGGTTTTAGTAGGACCTCAGAACTGCCTTTTTGTCAACAACACATTCACAGGATGCGATGAGTTAGGAGTCTTAGTTAGTCAAACGGAAAACTGCACTTTCGATAATAACACAATCATGAATAGTGAAGGCTACGGATTCTTTGTTCAATATTCCGAGAATACTACATTTGTGTCAAATCTGATTAGTGACTGCAGTAGATTTGGCTTCTACATAACATCAACTGCAAATTGCACGTTTGTTGACAATACCTTTGAAAATGGGGGGTTCATGCTTGTAGGTGATTTGCAGTATCGAATTCATGACTTCTCAGATAATACCGTTAATGGGAAACCCATGGGATATTTCGTCAGTGACAACGACACCGAGATTGATGGCAATCAGTATGGTCAAGTGTTTTTGATTCAATGCTCTAATGTGAGCCTTACTTCAGGACTGCTCTTCAATACGTCGATTGGAATCAGTCTATACTCTTGTACCAATTGCTCAGTCAGCAATGTGGAGCTTGTTGAAAATATCCATGGTATTGATTTATCAGAATCTGAGAATATCACCTTAAGCAACAACGACCTCATTAATTGTGGTATAAGATTTGATGGAATTGACTCAAAATACTGGACGATAACTGAAATAGATAATACGGTCAATGGAAAACCATTCGGGTATTTTCTCAATCAGAATAATATGATGATCAATGGAAGTGATTACGGACAACTTGTTCTGGTCGATTCTCAGCAGCTCTCAATAATGGAGGGAATATTCGATTCAGTGACAGTTGGTGTGGCATTTCACTCGTGCTTTAAATGTAGCATAAGTGACACAATGATTGTGAATGACTATTTTGAGGGAATTGGAATATTCTATTCACCGAACTGCACCTTGACCAATGTGATTATTGAAAATAGCAGATCCGGAGGAATCTACATTATCGAGTCAGATAATGTTACAGTAGCTCATAGTAGAATCTATGGAAGCAGATACGGAATACGGATATCTAGCTCCGACTATTACATCTTTGACTCCAACAGAATATACGATAATTCTGAACATTCTTTCTATATTAGGGACACTTTCTATGGAACAGTTAGGAACAATTTGATTCAGAGCAATGGTGATGCTTTAGAGCTGTATGTGGTCAACTATCTAGAAATAGTAAATAACACTATTATTGGAAGTAAGACAGATGGATTATACATGGATTTCACATCTGGTGTAGTAGTCATTGACAATAAAATATATGGAAACATAAGGTATGGATTGTATGCCGGGTCCTATACTCTCTTCTCAGAGATATACAATAATACGATTGGATTCAACGAGGGACGAAACGCCCTAGATTACGGGATATTCAATGAATGGGACAACGGTGCAGGAACAGGAAATGTATGGTCTGATTACTCAGGTACAGGAACCTATTCGATATCAGGAATGGGAGTAGACAATTATCCACGTGGTTTTCTCAGCCACCCTGCTGACGTTGAGTATAAGGTAGGAACATTAGTTTCTCCAATTACATGGAGTGTAAGATTACCTGATCCAGACTCATACGTATTATTTTGGGATGGAGTTGTCATCGGCCAGAACTCATTAAATTCATCACTTGAGTATCTATCAAAACAGATTAGTGGACTAGGGGTTGGTAGTTATAATCTGACCCTTCTTGTGATCAATGAATTGGGATACAGTCTTGTTGATACAGTCTTTATCACTGTGACAGAGGAATCAACTACTACTACTACCACAACGACCACTACTACCACAACCACAACCACCACTACTACCACAACCACAACCACCACTACTACCACAACCACAATCACCACTACTACTTCTACAAATACAGAGACCACCTTAACAAGTACAAGTACAAATACAACCACACAATCAGAGATGTCACCAATCTTAGTGATGGGAATAGTTGGAGCAGCTGTGGTATTAGTCATTATCCTATTAGTTGGAATTCGTAAGAAGTAAATCCTGATACAGAAGATTAGACTGGATTTAGACCGCAAGTTCCAAATTTGTGTACAGAAAGATGAAGTATATGGAAAATAGGAGATTTGAGCTGAAGGATGGTAGGAAGGTAGCACTCAGACTACTGAAAATCAGTGATAGAAATCAATTGCTAGATCTGTTTTCCATAATGTCTGATAAGGCACTTGAGTGGGGTATGCCACCGTACTTAGAAGAAACAATAGATCGTTGGATAAGTAACATTGAGAGACTCATCCCGCTGGTAGCAATCTGTCAAGGCCAGATTGTTGGATATGCTGCAATCTTCAAACACATACATCCAAGAGAGAAAGGAGTGAGTGACTTAGGCATATACCTGCATCAGGATTTCCATAATATAGGACTCGGAACAATCATGACTGAAACACTCCTGTCATTTGCAGAAGAACATGGGTTGCACAGAATTGGTCTCCATGTTGTGGAAGACAATAGAATTGCAGTGAATTTGTATAGAAAACTTGGATTTACAATTGAAGGAACAATGGTAGATGCTTACTTTGGAATGGATGAAAAATATCACAATATGATAGTGATGGGATTATTATTACCACGAAAATAATAGAACAGGAGATGAATAGTGGACTAGATATGAGAGTCGTCTATTGACTGCCAATAAATATATCTCTGAAAAGATTGGACTAGCACTGGAGTGGTTGTCATGGAGCAAGAGATGCAACAGATGTTTGGAGTCAGTGTTGTAGGGATTCTAGGATTAGGTTTTGTGATTGTCATTTTATTGGTGATTCTTGGCCTTCTGGAAAAGAATGATTATTCCAAGAGAGTGAAGATGATTCGTACAGGTGGAATCCTGTTGGGTATAATGATAATAGCTACAGGATTAATCTGGTATGGAATTCTAGTGGCAACACCTTCAACGTCATTGACTCTCGGGGATGTGGTCTTACTAACTCTAGACTCGTCGATTGGTGGATTAATTTCAGGAATTTCATGTTGTATTCCAATTAAACAATAGAACAAGTTCTTTTCATCAATGAATCCTGCTAAGAATCATGGCAAGCAAGAGGAACTCTAAACTAGTCTATAGAAAGAGCGGAGGAGCCCATGGCTCCTCAACGTTAGTTTAACTTATTATGTATAATATGATGTTAAGGGGGAACAATTCTCACTGAGTCAGTTCCTTGTATCAGTTGGTATTCTATGGTTTCCCCAGTTAATGTCGCATCAATACAGTCCTCTGTCAATCCAAGTTCCCGTGTCTTGAAGTGAAAAACCAAGTCTAAATCACCATCAAAATCCACATCCTCGACACACCACTTCAATGGGCTGGCGTCTGCAAACATTACTGTGCAAGGATTAACCGCTGTTGCATCAAAGTCTTCAGTAGTCAGTATTGCCACCGTGACTCTACCTTTAGATTTGAGATTAATACTATTAGGCAAACTACCAGGTTTGATGTCGATTTCTACGAGTTTGACAATTCTCTTGATGACCAATTGATATGATTCAGATTCAAGAGGTTGCCGTCGGTACAGAAGCTCGTGAGCTTTGCAAGAGTAACTTGCGCGATCATCATTATATTGACCATCGGTAAGCTGAACGATTTCAGTACCATCTACGTTTATCGTGAAAATGTGTATATTTCCATCTACGCGGTTACTTCTCATTAACAGAGACTGTCCATCAATTGGATTATAGTTCTCCCAATAGTTGGAATATTCGTCGTCAAGAACTGTCCTTGGATTGCCTCCATCTATGTCCATTGCATATATGTTTCCGGCTAGGGGTGGTTCTCCAATGCCGCCTGTTCGAACAAAATTATAGACGATTGTATTTCCATCAGCCAATACAAGAGGACTAGTACGATATATGAATGATGCAATCTTAGTCAAATCTGTACCATCTGGATTGCTTGTCATTAGAGCTTCAGTGGCTGCATCCCAGTACCAAGCATTGCCCCATACAAGTTTGTTACCAGTTGGTGATATGCATATGACAAACGAAAACGGATGGTCCCAGTCACTGACACAATACCAATCATCTGTACCGTCATTATTGCAGACAAAGGGTCTCCACCATCCATTACCGTCGTGAGCTGAGAAGTATACAAGATCAGTTCCGGGAATAAACTTGCCATAGCCTGCTGTACCTATGTTATCGTAAGCGTGATTCCACCACTGTGTTCGTATTCCATCTGTATAGGTAAAGGTAATCTGGGTGAGATCTGTCCCATCACACCTTATTTTCCATAGCTCCCCTCGACCATAATAGTAACTTGGAAGGTTATTCTCACGTCGAATCCTAAAGAGAATCCAGTCACCTTGCCAGTCTTCTAAGCCATTATATTCTGCTTCCGGATAAATCATCTGTTTGCTTGTGATTTCCTTGCCGTTCCACTCAGCAATCCAGAGATCGCCCCAGTACTGTCCTTCAGGACATTTGATATAAGCTACTCTAGTCCCATCAGAGGACCAGAGATGGTCAGTAATATTCCCTTCATCAACGATAATATCAGTTTCAGGAAATGCTGTTGCCGCAACCTGATTTGTAGCTAGGGAAAAATACACACTGAAAAAGAGCAGCACAGCTATAATTGCTGAACGTATCTTCAATTTTCTCAAACTTTTTTTGTTCAATTCCTTTCCTCTCCTATAACAAAACTAGCCTTGAATCCCCAGAACAAAGAAGTCTTAGTATGATTGACTTGTAAACATGAGATTACGTACTTATGTAAAGACCCTGCAAAACGATGCGCTATTTGTTAAATCAAATATACTCCTAAAATATACAAAAAACCTTTGGTATTTCAAAATAAGATGAAAAAGAGCTAGTTTCGGAATACTGTTATAAAAAATCGACAGCCATTTACATCCTGAATAAGATCTGTACAGCAGGTCATACTAGAATCATGTCACCTGACGTAGATTCAAACAAGAGGAAAATTTTCCATCGAGTACCGCTCTCACTTACTAAGAGAGTGTTGATTGAAATCCCGACTTATGCTCCATCTAACTCTATTCGCTCGGAAACAGACCAAGAGAGATAAACTAGATGGGATTTATGTATCTATTACTCAAACAATTGTGGAGAGAAATGATCCTACGATCTGTGTCACTATAATAACAATAATTGCAATTGCAAGGTGTTCAGAAACAACTCGCAGCACCTTTTCTTCCTGCGAACGAGCCAACATGATGTTAAATACGGTCATGAGTGATAGACCCCAGATGATATCTACTATGACTGCAATATCCAGAGACAGGAACCAAATTGGAATCACAAAGGTCAATGCAAAGATGAATTTTGTCAGAAATGTGGTCAAAGTTGCTTCCCAGACATCCTTCTTTGTGTGAATGCCCTCAGATTCCTCTGAAACGTGCATTGCTACTGAGTCAGAGAATGCATCAGCTATAGCAATCGCAACAATAGCTGCTATCACCGCAAGACGGGAGCTTGTGCTTGCGTTGACACCAACGATCATTCCAAGTGTTGTGATAACTCCTGATGTTAGACCAAAACTAAGACCTTTCTTGATTGAAATGCTCATGAACTAGCGACGAAAAGCAGACCTATAGGTATTTTGATGACTACTGTGTTATTCAAAAGACAATGGCAGACCAGATGGGTTTTGAATCATTGGATATATTTTTCATAATGTTTCCTAGAACCAATCAATATGAGGTTAGAGAAAATGGATAGATGGAAGTATTTTGATATTACACACAAGTATCATATTTTCTGCAATCCAATGAGTAATGAGAAATTCGAACGCTTCTGTAATCTACTCAGTCTATCAAAGGATTCACGAGTTCTTGACATCGCATGTGGAAAGGGAGAAGTCTTAGTCAGATTGGCAGAAAAATACAGAATCTCAGGTGTTGGAGTTGATATTTCTCCATTTTGTATCAGAGATTGTAAAGAAAAACATCGCCAAAGAGCCGCTGAAACGGATTTGACTTTCATCGAATTGGATGGTGCAAAATATCAACCTGCATCTGGTGAGCTATTCGATGTGGTGATGTGTTTGGGGGCAAGCTGGGTCTTCGAAGATCACATTGGAACTCTCAGAGCTCTCAAAAGAATGGTGAGACCCGGAGGTCTTGTGATTGTTGGTGAACCTTTTTGGTTGAAAGAACCTGACACAGAATATCTCAAGGCTATTGGCATGACTCGTGATTCTTCTCGTTCACATGAAGAGAATGTATACCAAGGCGAAGAGATAGGACTCTCTTGCCTCTATACACTTGTATCTAACAAAGATGATTGGGATCACTATGAGACTCTTCAGTGGTGGGCTGTTGATAATTATATCCAATCACATAGAGATGATCCAGACAATCAGGAGCTTCTTGAAAAGACAAAGATAGAGAAAAGACTCTATCTAAGGTGGGGCAGAGATACTTTCAACTGGGCAGTGTATATCTTTAGAAATCCATAGAGATAGATGGCGGACCGGGAGGGAATTTAAGGACTTTAACCGAAAAATACAAGTCCAAATCCAGAATGCACATGGAAATATGGAAGACCTGGCTATTCACCTAAAAAATGGGAGAGAGGTCATGCTCAGATTACTGAGGTCTGATGATAAGGATAAACTACTGAGTATGTTTAGTAATATGTCAGAAAATGCGCTCTTGTGGAGTAGTCCACCTTATGACGAACAGAAAATAGATCGATGGATGGGTGGCAGTGAATCTGGACTCTCTCTTGTAGCACTTTCCAAAGAGCAACTTGTAGGAATATCAGCAGTCTCTCAGTTCCCTCGTCCAAGACAAATAGGGATAGGTGAGATGATAATTTACATCCATCAAGATTTCCATGGCGTAGGCTTAAGAACAGAAATGATTAGCACACTTCTTGCTTTAGCTAGACACAAAGGGCTTCACAGAATAGGTCTCAAAGTTGTAGAAAACAATGAAGCAGCTGTAAGATTGTACAAGAAGTTTGGTTTCGAGATTGAAGGCGTATTGAAGGATGCATATTTTGGAGCAGATGGAAAGTACTATAATGAACTTGTAATGGGAATTCTATTTCCTCAAAACTAAAATGATGGCGGGCCAGACAGGATTTGATAGTAATCAGAGTAGTTCTTTGAATTTTTTGAACACATCCATTGCATGCACAGTAGCTCCACAGAATTGACATGTAATGGTATCTCCTTCCTTTGGATAATTCAGCTTGCCTTTACATGATGGACATTCTAATGTTTGGAGAACTATTCCCTTGTTTTCAAGTTGTGCATAGAGGGAGTTGAAATCAATTATTACTTGATATTGAATACTCTTTCTTGCTAACAGAGCATTTGAGATGAAACGATTTTCATCAGTAATTATGCCATCGAGACTGCCTTTGGCAATCAATTTGACTATAGTATCTCGCACTTTCATGAAAACTTGGTCTTGGGAGATGCCAGATTTATAGAGTCTAGCAATGAGATTATTGACTTTTTCATCCCTAGCGACCTGATATAAATCAGCCTCACCTTTTGGCTTGATAAGACTGAGAATTTTAATTTCTAATTCTTCAGGGATTCTTAATTGCGATTTATGAGATTCAATTGCTGATAGAAATCTATTGGCATCATTTTGAGAGCAATAATATCGATATGTTCTATTTCCCCATGCGAGTGAACGATGGTCAATGGCTATATTGCAATTAAACACGCCCTGTTTCTCAATTCGTGCACCATGCAATTCGTCAAAACCAAAAAAGTGAAGCCGCTCACGACTAGATCCAAAAAGACCTGCAGGTTTTAGGAAGACAACTCCTTTATCTGTTAATATAAGTTCGCCTCGGAATTTCTGATATCTACTTCTGATGGTTAGTA
>JAEOUN010000047.1 GCA_016839245.1 Candidatus Thorarchaeota archaeon | reverse complement strand
CGCCATGATTGCAATTGCTTCTACAATAATTATAAGCGAACTATCGACATTGGTAATAGGAAACATAATCGAATAGGCTATCAATGCGCTTAAGCTACCTGCTATTGGACTATTCCACCTCTCTCCAATAATATACCCAACAATCACTCCTACAAATAATGATGTAAGGATTCCTAGAATAAAGAAGAGCCCGATGTTGAGAAGAAATCCTGCCGCCGTAATAGCAAATGCACGAATATAGAGATCTTGGCGTGTCAGAGTTGGTGTTGGATGTTCAGTCAATGAATAACCTCTTTCTAATTAAAAACCGTGTTTAATATAATCGTGACGATATCTACTTCATATTATCCCTGAATCCTTTCACCTCAGAGATTAAAAGCAATAATTCCAATATTATTAATGCCACTACGATTTACTTGGTGGTTAGAGAGGCGAAATGTTTGAGTGAAGAAAAAGAATCAACTGGAGAGAAATTGAAAAAAACCTTTAGCATTAAATTGCACGCGCCAAAGAATCCTTTCAAAAGTAAAAATCCTTACAAGAAGAAAGACGAGTGACAACAACTGAGCTTTTTTCAGGATTTCTACATTAGTGATTCCCATACATTGAAATCACAAATGATTGCATTAGTGTGAGATAGACTCTTGACCTTCGAAATCAATGTTCCAAAAAAGTATGATATGTTGGCATCTATTCATGCGTGGATTTACCCTGATATTCAACCTGTTCCAGAGCAAACAACTGGAAAGTCGTTTCATCGAATATATTCAATTAATAATGAATTAGTTCCAGTGACGTTGGGGCAATCTACTGCTGGTCAACCAATATTCGTAGATTACTTTGCACAATCAGTGTCCAAAGAAATGGTTAGAGACTACATTATTCGAGTCCTTGGATTAGAAGTTGATACTCGCACTGCCTTGGAGAGAATAAAAAATGATGAGGTTGTTGCGATAATTTACCCTGGTGTCATTGGTATTCGACCATATCAATCACCTAGTGTTTTTGAGGCTTTGATAAAGACTATAATTCAACAGCAGGTTTCATATCGAGCTGCAAACGTTCTTACAAAAAAATTTGTTCTTTCGTTTGGTCTAAAGGCATTGGTCAATGATAAGATGTTCTATGCTTTTCCAAAGGCTCACGATATCGTTAACCGAAATATTGAGAATCTTCAGGATCTTGGATTTGGATACAAAGCAAAATATGTTCATGGGATTGCTCAGCTTGTGAAAGAGAATTCTCTTGACTTAGAGAATTTAAAGGAGAAACAGCAAGATGAGGTGATTTCATTACTTAAACCAATCCACGGGATTGGTCTTTGGACTATTCAGACTTTGGCAATTGCTGGTCTTGGCGATTTCACGGTGTTTCCGACAGGCGATCTTGGAATTAGAAACCTTTTAGGACGACTTTATAATGATGGGCAAAGGATGACTGCTAAAGAGGTGGAATCAATGGCAAAACGATGGGAAAACGACCAGTCATTAGTTCTATATCTCTTGATGTGTGCAGATGTTCTGGGTCTGTTCGGAAGTGTGGGCCGTCAACAAAATCATAAAAGGCACTAAGATATTTCTAAAGATGAGAATCGGGTGATACTATTTGGCGAAGATAGGTGAGAAGAAGAACTCTAAACTCTGGCGGATCTATTCCATGTTTATAAAAGAGCTTAGATTAATTTCCAACGACAAGTTCGCTCTTCTCTTAGTCTTCGTCTTGCCTACTATGATCATGGGTACTATGTACGTGGCAATCAACCAAGGAAATACCATTGGTCGATCATCAATTGACCCAACAAAAAACAGTGATGCTTTGACACTCGGTCTTGTTGACCTTGATACAACAAATACTTACCCCGATCAAGATCTTTCTAAGAATTTTACATGGTATCTCTCTACTAGTCCTAACTTCATTGTTACACTTTATGATACTGAAGAAGAAGCGCGTAATGCACTCTATTTTGATGTCATTGATGTCTATGCAATACTCCCCTATGGATTTGAAGGAAATATCACTAATGATGTCGGTGCATTTGTAAGCATCCACATAAGCAGTACGGATTTTGATACTCAGACAACCGTATACTCAAAATTCAATACCGTTGTACAAAAATTTAGAGTAGAACACGATTGGGTCAAGGGTGAGATTAACTCAAAAATGTTTGCGGAATTTCAACCTCCTGGTAGTTCAGCTCTTTCAGCTACATTTGGCGTCTTCATGATCGTTTTTGCTGTCTTCATTGCAGTATCTGCAACTGCAGCTCAAGCTATCGTTGGAGATGTGCCCTTGAACCGTATGCTGTTGACACCTGCGACTAAGATGGAGGCGATTCTTGCAAAAGTCTTTGCATATTTCATTGTAGGACTTCTTCAGGCTCAATTCTTGCTTGTCCTTTGGATGGTCCTCTTTAAAATTGATCTCTGGGCTCGATATCTCGACCTCAACATTATTCTTGGATTAATGGCTCTGTCTGGTTCTGCCCTGGGTGTTCTAATCTCTACATTGGTCACTACTCGATTGCAGGCCAATCAATCCTTTCTTTTTCTGTTATTTGGCAGTGTTATAATTGGGACAGGTTTTATGGATGTAGGTCTGTTGGATGATTACTACCCTCTTAATCTCGGACGCATTATGATGGTTGATGTTGGATTCAAGAATATTGCACTCACTGAGTTCATAGGATCAATCTACATCATTTTGGAAATGACACTTGCTTTGATCCTTATTGCTTGGTTTATCTTTACTCGAAAATCAACCCTAGCGTAGAAAAATGCTATTGTGAAACAATCATATTTCTCCAGTGGGTTCTGTGAATTGACCTTCATGTAGCAAAGTTATCTTCACATTTGCTTTATGCTCTAATTTTTTTTCTCTCTCGCGGTTGCTGTGAAATTAATAACATTGATACTAAAAATCACTTTGACGGTTCTCGATGCAATTGAATTGCATTCTAAGCAACCGCCTTCCAACTCCTTGGCGAAGAACTTACTAATTCGATAATTTTCACGATTGTCATTTTATAATCACCAATTCATCACTACTCAGATGCTTTCATGTGATACTTTGCTTGATTTCCACTTGGAATTATGGACCAAAAAGATCTACCCAACATTTACTTACTTGCGAAGTGCTGTATCCACTAAGATCTGCTAAGTTTTGTTGTGCAATTTTAATCGCAAACTTACCATGATGGAATTTCATTGCTGCATAGATTAACACAACAGCAACTACCATGGGATCATAGATTCGGCACAAATCCTTGTCTAATTCATCATTCAAGTCAAGTGCGTTTTTCTGAATGACATGAAGCCACTCCTGGATATGGATTGATTTCTCAGTAACCGCTTTTTCTAATTTTCTGATGACTAGACAAACTCCATCGGCTACAGACTGATCCTTGGCTAAATATACCATATCCAGCAGTTCTAAAGATAATTTTGCTCTATTGTCAAAGAGTCTACTCCATGTTGAATTAATCGTGCAGATTTTCAAATTAAACACATTCTCAAGGAGAGGAAATCCAATTGTTGTATTCGTTCTACTTTCGAACTCTAGAAACGCATCATACACAGCTGCTGCAATTAATACATCGATTCTTCTTCTCTGTGTATCTTTTGGTCTAAGACCATCTATGAGATGTTTTGAATATTCTTCTATATTTGGCATCCATTCAACAACTCTTGCCTTGCTCTCTTCATCAAGACTGTCATAGATTCTACCTACAAACTCTGTGATTGTATTTTTTTCAAATGAACTCTGCATCCCTGTTGTAATAGCGGCCATCTGAATTTTTCTCCATGATTATCTCTGAGAAAAAGGAAAAAATCTGTTTTTATGGGATCATAAAAAGACTCTTAATACCGTTGGCAAAATATCCGTTGATATGTATATCTTGATAATCTAAAATGGCTATGATAGCATCTTATAGTCATAATACGACTATATTAGTTGCTTTTTAATATATTCTGGTGCTCAAACTGCAAAAAATATGGATAGATTCAAAATAAATCCTGCAATTGTTCTGTTTGATTAAAATCCAAGAGCAACTAAGAAGATTACAACCGAATTATTGATGCCATGAGCGATAGTTGGTCCTATGATTGAATAATTCCTTTTTTGGGCAAGATATCCAAGAAAGAGTCCCAAGACAAATCTCGTTGCTAATCCAAAAATATCAAGATGGATGACAGCAAAGACGATACTTGTAAGAACTAATGCAATGATTTTGTAATGTTTCGAACCTCTTCCTTTGTAGAACATCTCCATCCGTCGCTGAAGGAATCCTCTGAAGATCAGTTCTTCACTGAAAGCCACAATCATGAACATCACTATTGTCCACAGTGCCAACCAGATTCCAATAAGATTCTCCTGTGGAATGACAAATAGAACCTCATCACCAGAAGTGATTTGAGGAGCCAAAATAGTCATGAGATATGATATGATGATGTTTGCTCCAAACATCGCAATTCCAACAACAATTCCAAATAGTATATTCTTCATAGAACTCATATTTTTGATGCCAACTGATCTTAATCTCAGGCCGCGGTTATTGAGATAGACAACCACAGGAAAAATGAATCCGACTTCTGCTATGCTCAAGTAGATTAAAACCCAAGGATCAGTATAGATAGCATTGACTCCTATGTATGTTATTACAGGAACCACTAGAATGGCTTCAAGAATAAACATAAGTACCCATCCACATGAGACAATGAGAAGGACTCGTGAGAAATGTTTCCAATCCATATCTCCTTCTAGAACAGTACCCGGCTCGAAAATACCAATATCCGTTTCATCTGCATTTTCAAGTTCATAGGAATCTGGTTCATCAATTACCACTTGTATCGAACCTCTTATGGATGATGTTGGAATTTAAATTAAGCATTTGGTTTATCCAGCTAAAGGCTTGCGTCTTACACGTATTCTTTATGTGTAAACAGACATGATTAAAACAGAAAACAAAAATCGTATGATGGGCGCGTACCTTTATGGTCGATGATAGTAAAGATCCAGTTAGACGCAGGGGTACTGCTATACTAATTATTACTATCATCATTGTTGCAAGTATTGGTATTTTTCAATCAATTCCTCCGAGTTATCCTGAACCAGAATTGGATGTTCGTGTTGCCGTAATCGATTCTGGTATCAATATCGATACGGAACTTGAGACCCGGGTTATAGCTCAACAGAGCTTTATCAACAAGACATATGGTTACACATTTTCTGATAATACAACAACAGATAGTATGCCTTCCGGAACAAGTCATGGTACATTTATCGCCAAAATCATTGCTGATCAGGCTCCTAATGCTGGAATAGTGAATGCAAAAGTTGTTGCAAGCGATGATGTTGCTACAATTGATGGAGTTATTGCTGCGATTAGATGGGCTGTCCTTGATGAAAATTGCAGTGTCATAAACTTAAGTCTGGGTCTCTCTCTTGTTTCTGAAGACTTGATTGCACAGACAATTCGATGGGCTTTTGGACGTGGTGTTTCTATTATTGCTGCAGCAGGAAATAATGGTCAGAATGGTATTTCTGGCAGCTCAATTGATTCTCCAGCTGCATACCCTGAAGCCATTGCAGTGGCTGCTGTAGACGAGAATCTAAAACCATATTATTTCTCTGGAATAGGACCGTTACGAGATCGAATAACAAAGCCAGATATAGCTGCTCTGGGATATTATCGAGAAAATGGTATCAGTGTATATGGGACAAGTTTCGCAGCTCCTGTTGTCAGTGCAGTAGCAATTCAGATTATATCTTATTGTATGGAAAATGGATGGTCTTGGACTCCTGGTTTGATAAAAGCAGTAATAATGGCCAGTGCAATTAGTCTGTCATCGTCAAGTTGGATTGTTGGAGCTGGTCTTGCAGATTTAGAAAGTGCATTACATTACCTTGACTACTCTCATAAAGAAAACAATATTCCATATGTCGCAGCCATCTCACCAACAGAAAGTCCATTTTCTTTTGAAACAGTATTTGTAAATCATACGATGACAATACCTGTGTCAATCTTTTCAAGTACAAATATGACATTTCTCGTAATATATCACGGTGATGACGCAGATGCAATCCACGGTCCCTCTCAGATAACGGTAGATCAAGTTGCTACTCTGATACTCGAATTACATTATGTTTCCAACTTCGAAAAAGAAGATGTTAATGCCGTAGTAAGTTTGATTGCACCAGATTTTCAGAGTATGAGAATCCGCTTTGAATTTGATGCTCTTATTCCTTACAAAAGGATTGCATTTGACATCAGTCATACTCCTTGGGCAATTGATTCTATTTACGGACAGTTTCGTAGCCTATATTCGAAAATTACGAGTCTTGGTAGTTGCGTTGATGAACTTAGAGATTTAACTGATATCACCTTTGAAACACTTAACCAATATGATGCGGTTTTTGTTTTAGATCCATGCGCTTGGGATTCTTATATGGTTAACAATTCAATAGAGATGAGGGCACTTTATTCATACACTCAGGATCAACTTGACGCGTATGTACAATACTGGGAACAAGGAGGAGGTCTATTTCTCATAGGTCTTTCAAATTACAGTTTGGATCTTAAGAATGCAAATGCGCTCTATAACGCATTCAATATCACACTAAATTACGATTTAGTTCCAGCAATCACAATCATAGTAAATGGTATTGCATCTACAACAAGAATTGACATGATGAATAGTCATCCCGTCACCGACTTTATTGATTATTTTGACTATAATGGATGCTCACTTAATTATTCGGGGAATGCCTATGATCTGGCATGGAAGGAAGTGTCTTGGATTGATGAGAATGGAACAATTCGGTCAGATAATCGAACTGTCTTAGTGAGCTTGGAAAACGAAAATGGTGGACGGCTTCTTGCAACAGGAAGTAACTTCTTCGTTGATAATTGGGCATTAAATGATTTATATCAATCAAAACAAAATTGGAAACTGGTTCTTCAATCTCTTTTTTGGCTTATTCACATTCTTTCTCCTTAGAGGAGCGGTGCGATTTTTTCTGCTGCCTGATTTGCAGCATAGACTAGTAGTCCCGTTTTAATCCCCTTACTAGCTGCAAGGACAAGGATTGCTTTCTCACCTGCACTTCTCATTATAACAAATCCCTTCTCGTTTGTCATTAATATTTCTTCAAGAACTCCTTGATCCAACCTCTCAGCAGCTAAGTCTGCAACACCCAAAATAGAAGCTGCCATCGCTGCTATCTCCGCTTCTTCAAGACCTTGGGGAACTGCTGAAGATATTGGAAGACCTTCTTTCGACAGGAGCATCCATGCCCGAATTCCTGTCGCGAGTGATGTTGACTCTTCCATGATTAGTCTAAGTTTCCCCTGCAGTTCTTCAAAACCCGGGTCGAACATAGTGTCCACTCAAATCTCTCTCTTTACACTTGCTAGATTTGGAAATGCGCATTAATAAATGTTGCACGACTATTATACCAATATTCCGAAAATAAGATTTGCATATATCTGATAGTAATAATGAGGTACAAGACCATGGGAACATCTTACAAAATCCAGACAACTGATCAAATCACTCCTCAGCAATCTTCACAATGGAAGCCAGGTACCAGAGTCCTTGGAATATCTGAAAGTTTCACAAAAGATGTGGCTCATAGTATCGTCGCAGGTGTGGTCATGCGTGGAGATTATCGAATTGACGGATTTGGTTTTTGTCGACCGACAATTGGAGGGAGTGATGCTACTAGTCTACTGCTAGATCTCTATAATCGTCTTGGTCGTCAAGATATTCGTGCATGGATGTTGGGTGGAAATATCATCTCTTGGTTTAATATAATTGATATCAATGAGATATTCAAAGTCACAAACATTCCTGTCGTCTGTGTGACATATAATCCTTCAGAAGGCATTGAAAAGTATCTTCGTGAGTATTTTGCTGACTCATGGCAATATCGCCTTGAAAAGATTGACGAGATGGGCGAGAGAAAGGAAATTATGCTTACAACAGGTCATTTAGTTTATCTGACATGCGCTGGTCTTTCAGTAATACGGGCTAAACAGCTCATCGATTTATTTACAATTGATGGTCGAATACCTGAACCTATTCGAGTAGCCAGAATTATAGCTGCGGGTTTATTTAGAGATTTCACAAAGATAGAGTAAGTCTTGCCTTGAGAATTATTCTCCCTCATTAATCGAATCTTTAACATATTCCTGATGCTCTTGTAGTAGTCTATTGAAGATTTGAGTTATAATTTGCACATCAAGAATCTCGATAATCTCTTTACTTGATTCAAAGAATTCATCAAGTTTCACTGCTTCTTTTTTTGATGATTCTAAAGTTCTCGCATGAAGAATCATATCAAGAATATCCGCTCCTCGAACAATTCTTGACTCTAAGGATTTCCCTTCTGAATATTCTATCCATAAGTTGGTTATGTTGATAAAAGCCTCATCAGAATCATCAAAAATATTGTGAATTGCCTCTCTTTCAATCCTAGCTTTTTTTGCCATGAATTCTTTGTCACGTTCATTCTCCAAGGTTCGTGGTATATCACCTGTAATTGACTCTTGGATATCATGAATTGATGCCATGATTAGGATTTTTTCCAGATTGACTTTTTGTTCACTCTTAATGAGATACTGGGTAATCAATAGTGATGTTAAAATCGTTCCAAAACTGTGTTCAGCAATTGATTCTTTTCTTGTCGCTGAAATGCCAGCAAGATTCCATCCTGTACGCTCAAGAGTCTTCAGGGTTTCTCCATATCTCATGCGGTCAATGATTTCATCAATATCCGCCATGATCTATTTGTTTGGCATCGTACTAAAAAAAGGATATGGGGGGCTTTTGCCCCCATTTTTTTAAGATAATTAAAAGGTATCAGTTACGTAAATCGATCCGTTGAAGATTTGAGCTCGTATAGGGGCAATGAAATCAAGTGCATTATCAGTCACCCAATGTTCATTTCTATATTCAAAATTGGTCAAGTTGACACCTATATCATTCATGCTCCTCATAATAGGGAAAGTTGATGAAGGTAAATTCGTATTATTGTTAATTCGATATTTCAAAGTAGCACTTTCGAATTCACCCCACAATGTAGCATTGATAACACGATAGACTGCTAAATCTGATCTTGGAACTACGCTTGTAATGACCCAGGAGTAGCCTGATCGAGTTTCGATATTTGGTAGTCCAACATAGTCTTGATCTCCTTCAGCGGCAATAATGAATGGTTCTTTGTTTTTCGTATCATAGAACCATGTTTCATTCGCATAGAGCATTGCATTCCTTATGCCTAGAATACTAGCTCGTACAGGTGCGAAGATGATATCCGCATTACCATCACTCGGATCAAACATATCCGTTGCCAGCTCTTCTGCAGTTTCAGAATCATTATAGGATCCTACAAAGACTTCTGGTAGAAGAGTTATTGAATAATTCAAATTTATTGAATTATTGGCATATATGAAACCTTGTTTGAATCCGGCAATCAATTGCTTTACTGTTGGGTCTGTTTCAACAGAACCAATTATCCCTACAATCCCCGATCGATTTGTGTTTGATGCTGCAACATATGCTGCAAGTGCTCCAGCAATGAAGGCAGCTTCGTGTTGAGCAAATGTTGTTGAGTAAATGTTTGGTGCATCAATTGTTCCGCCAATGAATGCATATCTCTGCTGACTGTGGGTAGCAGCCACAGTTTGCAGTTCGTTTGATAATTCTCCTCCAATAACAACAATTAGCTCGTATGTCCGAGATGCAGACAAACTCTCAAGAATGCTTTGTGCATCTGCCTCATCTTCTGCAGTGAAATAATGATATTTGACAACCATATCACCACTGAGATCATTTAATCCTGTTAAGACCTGGTCTGCCATACTAAGGTCTCCAAATCCTGGTGCCCTGACAACGACTGCTATATCTGGCGGCACGTATTGACGACTAATATAGACATAACCACTAACAGCTGAAAATACGAGTACAACAATAATGATTGATCCTATTATGCTTGACCTTGAGCTCAAGATTTTGCCTCCATGGTCGCTAACATCGTTCCCTAGGAGCGTAAATATATACTTGTTGCTCCGAGAAATTATCTCAATTTCCTGAAGTTAACTGTATTTTATGTGATTTAATGGCAAAGAGTATCAGTTATAAAGTACGTTGGTCTGCCGATGTAACTGAGTTAAGTGTGGTGAACGCAATGCCTGGTGATACACTTGGTGAAGTAGCAAGTCTTTTGGAAGAGACTCTGAAAGTTCATCGATCCGTAAAGCAGGTTGTCCTTTGCACAAAAGAAGGCGTCATTGTCGCAGCAGTATCACGTGATGGTGACGCAGATGCCAAAGTGCTGGCAACAGTTTCTGCAGCTTTGCTTTGGGGTGGTTCATCAGCTTTAAGTCATCTCAAACAATCACGACCTACGCACATTATTCATACCACCAAGATTGAAAGAATCCTTACAATTGTGCAACCACACTATCAACTTGTCGTTGTGATGTCCCGAGCAAACGATGCAGGAATCAATCTTGCTCATCTTGTACCAGCTTTTCAATCTTTAGCGACACGAATGGAATTGGTGATGGGTTCAACCAGAGATTTTGGAAAGCAGACCATCCTCGGATCAATTGTTGAACAAATTCCTGAGGTCACCCAAGCTATTCTCTTAACTGTTGAAGGACTACCACTTGGTTCTGTTGGATTTGGTGATGAGATTGAGGTTGCAGGATTAATTGGAGCTCTCTTTGCTAATGGTCTTACCTATTCCGATTTAACACATACCTTGTCTGTAGATAATGATGCAATGAAACTAGTCATCACTCGTGTCGATGAATCCCGACTTCTTGCAGTCGTGTGTAGGGGTCCCAATCCTGATGAAATTGCTTCTAGTATCCAGAAAGTCCTTGATGGATCCGGATAAAGAATTATTTTTCTTGAAATGATGCTGTGTCGTCGTTTTCATCTTCGATTATCTGGAATTCCCAATCTGTGAGATTTATAGTGATAAAGCAATCCTTTCCTCTTTCTGGACAATCAATGCGAATTGTCACATGATCTGATGTACTCTCTTTGATTTGAGGATTCAGACATCCATCTTCAAGTTTTTCCATCAAGAACATGATATATGCTTCTGTTATCGTATTAAGACTGCCCTTCATCAACGACTCGCCAAGTTCAGCAAGGTAATGTCTCTTTTTTCTTCCTTCTCTTACAACCTTAATTAATCCAACATCTTCCATTCGTGATATATGCCAGCGGACGGTATCATGATGCACTCCAAGGTTTTCTGCCATCTGTTCTTGGTAACAACCCGGATTGTTTACCACATACTGGAAAACCTTCTGTGCAGTATCACTTCGCATTGTCACATATGCCATCTCGGCTTCTTGCGATCTTAGCATCTTCGGATAATACAATCGTTTTCCAGCGAATTTTATTGACTTGACAAGTCCATCTCTCTCTAAAATTCGTAAGTGCCAAGTAAGAGTTCCTAGAGGTGATGATAAAATATCAACTAGTTCTAGCAAGTATGTTCCAGGATTTTCACAGAGTACTTGATACAACTCTCTTCTGAACGGATGCAGAAGTAATGCCATTCTCTTCTGTTTTCCCATCATATAGGGCCTCTACACTCTCTCTGAATAAAATGTCTACATTCTCTCTCGGTAAAAAGCTCTTCGAATATGTACCACTATTCATTTTTGAGTGCAAAGATTCATCAGACACAACTCTTTTATCGCTATCCTCAGGACTCACAGTATCTTTGGCTTGAATTCATGCTGAGGTAGCATCTTGTGCGGTATAACTGGAATTGTCACTAATAATCTAAATAACATCGGTGAACTACTTGTAAAATGTAGTAGTAAACTTACATATCGTGGGTATGATTCTGTAGGTCTAGCGGCTGTTAAGAATGGAAAGGTCGACCTCCGAAAAGATGTAGGAACAATTGATGACGTTGACAAGCTTCTAGGTCTCTCTAATATGACTGGAGATAGAGGTATTGCACAGCTACGATGGGCTACCTATGGTGCACCTACAAAAATCAATGCTCAACCACATTTTGGGTGTGAAGAAGTTTTTTACGGAGCACACAATGGAAATCTGCACAATTACGTCGAACTCAAGCAGCATTATATTGAAACTGGTCACATTATACGTTCTGAAAATGATGGTGAACTCTGTGTTCATGCTGTCGATAACTACTATGAAGAAACTGGAGATATGTTTGAAGCAATACGACTCTCTACTCAGGATTTGAAAGGAGCTTATGCCTACGCAATAGGACGTGCAGATCAAAAAGAAATCTATGCTGTAAAAATGGGCTCAACTCTTGTGGCAGGAGTAGCAAAAAATGCTACTATTGTGTCAAGTGACCTCCCTTCAGTACTTCCTTTAACCAACCAGGTAATTTATCTTGCAGATGGCGAAATGTTATGTCTTACACATGATGAAGTTAAAGTATACAGAATTGAAGACGGAAAACAGCTTGACCGAAGACCAGAGGTTTCAAATGTTGATGCAAGAGCTGCTGAGAAAGGTGGATTTCCTCATTTCATGTTAAAGGAGATTAATGAGCAACCGCGTGTGGCAAGAGACCTCATCGGAATTCTTGAGGGCGAGCAAAACGAGAGATGGTTTAAGCTCATTGAAGATGCTTCCAAGCATTACCTTGTTGCATGTGGCTCATCATATAATGCGAGCATTGTTGGAGCATACTACTTCAACAGACTTGCAGGACTGCCAATCATCCATGCAATAGGCGGACAATTTGAACCTATGTATGGCAAGACTATGGACTCTGATAGTCTTAGCATCCTTGTTTCTCAGAGTGGTGAAACAAAAGATCTTCTAAATGTCTTAAATATTGTATACGAAAACGACTATGGAAAGACCCTCGGAATTGTGAATGTGATTGGAAGTACTCTGATGTTCAAGGCAAATGCCTTCATTCCAATGTCCTGCGGGTATGAGATTTCAGTTCCTGCAACAAAGACATACTACTCTCAAAGCATCATATTCGCATATCTTGCTGCAAAGCTTGGTGAACGAAGTGGGCATATCGATACGTCGGAAGCAAAATCCTTCATCAATCAACTCCGTGACGAACTTCCCATGTTGACTCAGACAACGATTGACCGAACAGGCATTTTGGCTAAGAATTTAGCACTGACACTAAAAGATACTAAAGATCTATACTGTCTTGGTTATGGATTCACAGATGGAGTAGCTAGGGAAGGCGCGCTTAAAATCAAGGAGATCTGTTACAACCACTGTGAGGGTATGTATTCTTCTGAATTTAAACACGGCCCGTTGAGTATTGTTACTAAGAATTATCCTGTGATTTTCGTAACGACTCCGGAAGATAGTTGGATGGTCATTAATCATATCAATGAAGTCAAGGCCAGATTTGGGAGAACTATAATTGTTGGTGAATATGAGGACACCTTGGCACCTTATGTGGCTCATAAGGATGATTTTCTCATTGTGCCAAAGTCAGATCTTCTATTGAATCCGATTCTTGATGTCATCCCCTTGCAACTATTGAGTTATTTTCTATCAGTTGACCGTGGCATCAATCCAGACTTACCTCGAAATCTATCCAAGACATTAACTGTAGATTAGAGTGGTTATTCCTTATCTCCACCAGATTCTCCAATTCGTATCGCTCTCATCTCGGATGATATTACTGCACCAGCATCAAAGCCATCACGGATATTTACGATGTCTTCCTCATCGATTTCCATGATATTCAGGAGTCTATGATCGTCATCAAGTACCCATTGACCATAGATATTCAAGCCATTTTCAGTTTCACATTCCAAAAGACCGACATTTCCACCGCTTGACCACCAGCTCAGGCATTTCACTGGATGAGCGATTTCAGAAAGTAACTCAGTCCATAATTGTTTTAGTTTCGTTGGTCCATGTTTGTTACGGAACGCAATAAGAAAACTACCTGTCTTTCCTTGGAGATAGTCAGTTATTACTGCAATTTCTGATTCAGAGAATAATTTCATCGAAGTCAACTTGAAAAACATTCAGGAGAACATAAAAGGTACTCGTTAGGGATATTATGATTGAATTCAGGTGATAACTTGGCACCGAGTCGTGTTTCAATAATTGGATTATTTTCATCCGATCCTTGGTCCAGACGTGTCAAGAGTTTAGAAGAAGCATTCAATCACTTTGGTATAGATGTAATGCATGTCTTGCCATGGAAAGTGCTGCGTTGGGGATCAACAGACAATCATCGCATTACACACGAGGGTTTCGATCTTTCGGAACTTGATATTCTACTCGTGCTAGACCTCGGCGCAAATGATATTGGTGCATTTTTCAACCGGATAGGACTTCTCTCTGCTTTAACCGAGCTTGGCGTTAGAATCATCAATTCTGTACAATCAATAATTCTCATGCGTAATAAAGCTGAAACTATGCGAAAACTCATCTCAGCAGGTCTCCCTGTCCCAAAGAGTCTGATAACAGAATCAATTGAGGACTCTGCAGAATTCGTTCGCGAGAACTTTCCTTGTGTACTCAAACCCATCACTGGCTTTGGTGGCATTGGTGTGCAGTTAATTGATCGTGAGTTTGATCGTGATAATATCTATGACTATCTCAAGTTCCATAGTTCACAGTTCGGAAAGGGTGCCTTCATTCTACAGGAATATGTCCGAAATCCTGGTTATGATATTCGTGCACTTGTTGTCAAAGATGAAATGATTGCATCCATGCAACGAATCGGTGGTGAAGGTATAACTCACAATATTCACAATGGAGGAATTCCGAAGCATAATACAGTTGATGTGAACGATCTCTCTTTGAAAGTAGCGAAATCTGTGAAGGGCGATATCGTTGGTATCGACATAATTCCTGATACGGATGGAAATCTTTGGGTGTTGGAAGCCAACGCAACGCCAGGTTGGAATGGTCTCCAGCAGGTGACTGATTTTGATATATCCTTCAAGATTGCGGATATGCTCTCACAATTGTAATATGCCCTCTCAAGAAAGGCGCAGATGGCATATTTAGCGGTTCTTATAATAAACCTTAAAAGAGGAGATTTGGCGAGAAGTTCTTGTTCACGTGCCTCCGTGGAATTATATCCTGGGGATGAACGGAATCCGTCCTGCAAAACAGGGCTAGCAAAACGAAATTCTGAGGTCTACAGAGTTTGACAGAAGTTGCAGATGCAAAACTAGAAGATGTTGAGTTCCTAAAAACTAAGTTTCGTGAACTTAAGATTCAAGCTAGAGAAGAACTAGAGGCTCTTCGTCATGACCGCGATCAGATGCGGGAGTATAAACGAATACGAGATGAGCATAATAAAGAGGTCAAAGCTCTAATAGAATCTGTTAAAGCAGAACGTGAAGAGCGAGATCGAATAAATCAGGAAATTACTGAAGCGAAAGAACGACGAATGGCGATTCATGCACAGTTAAAGAGTGTATATGATGAGATTCGTGATCTACGCTCCAATCTTGTTGGAAGCCCCTCAAACGATCAAAGAAAAATGATGAGGCGAGTTGAGGAGCTTGAATGGCGTCAACAAACAGAACAACTTACACGAGATGAGGAAGTAGCAATTGTTGAAGAGATTGCACGAATTGAAGCTCAACTTGTTAAGATTGGCCAAGAAAAGGAAAAGCAAGATCGCATTAGTGAACTTCGTAGACTTGCACGAAAATTAAAAGATGAAGCCTCAGAAGCGCATGAAAAAGTGCTGACTCTGTCTGAACAGTCTCAAGTACATCATCAAGAAGTTGTTAGAATCCGTCCTCAACTTGAAGAATACAAGAAGGCCGCAGATACTGCTCACAAGAATTTTGTAGAATGGTTGAAGAAGGTCAAAGAAGGGGAAACTAAACTTAAAGAACGACGAACAATGATTGATGAAATTCAAAGTAAGTTGAGAAAGCAAACTGTCGAAAAACGGGATATTGAGCGCGAGGAATATATTCAGCAGCAAAAAGCCCAAGAACGCGAGCGTGTCGAATCTGCTGTAGAGAAATTGCAGTCAGGTAAAAGATTGACTTTCGATGAATTTATACTTGCTCAGCGAACTGTTAGTGATGATAAAAAGAAATCCAAAAGACGTGGTAAGAGCAGCAGTGAAGAAACTAAGAGCAAATCCGAACCAAAAATGACTACTGAAGACGATTCATCATCTGATCATGACTTGGAATTGGTCGAGATTGATGAGGAATTAGAAAAAATCACCACGAGTCCACCTGATCAATCTGAAGAAGAATAGATCTTTAGATTGTAAGGTAGACCTAACAAAACACATGTGAGGGGGATAATCGTGAGTAGTGCGAATCAGAGACCAGTAAGCCGAAGATCAAGTGCAACAGTATTCTATACATTAGCACTTGGTTCTGGCGTAATGAGGACATTATCCGTCGTTTTTGATATTCTGGCCATTAATACCATTGATGTCAATCCCCTGGTCTATGGCTTTTTAGCTCAGTGGGTGAGTTTTCTTGTCAGTGTCGTGATAGTGGCTTTTTTGAGTATTCGAATGAATAGAAATGGTCGAAGACAACCACTTGGCTATGATCTTGATCCTGATTTTGATAGACTCAGGATACTCCCCAAGAAACCGATGATCTATTTAGCAATGGCTGGATTCTTTGCTGGTATTTCCACAGTCAGCTATTATGTTCTAGTGGGAACTGCGAATGCATCTAGCATGTTACCTTATGGTCAACTAGTGATTATCTATTTGCTATTAGGCGACTTAGTTGCAGAGAAGGACACTCCAACTATTATTGAAATTCAATCAATAATCTCTATTTTATTTGGCGTACTACTAATTGGCTCAACGCCAAGTGGATTTGATATTAGTGCACTCATAATTGTTCTAGGTCCAATGAATATTTCGTCAGCTTTTGTTACCTATTATCAACGAAAGACAAAACGATATGAAATCAGACCGGGTCTTAGAGTAGATTCTCTCAACATGCGAATTTGGAGTCTACTCGTTCTTAATTCTGTGATGAGTCTAATAATGATTCCATTGTTACCTGCAGATTCTCTACAGATGATGAGTGATTATTTTGTTCCCCTCTTTTGGTTGATGGTTGGGTCCGGAGGTTCAACATTTCTTGCGCTTGTTATGTATGCCAGAGCACTTGGTAAGGGTTCAATGGCAATTGTAAACTCACTATCTGCGGTATCAGTAGTCCTTGGCGTTCCAGTGACTCTAATTGGCAATTTATTCATCCCTGGCGGATTTGGTATAATTGAAACAGATCCCTTCATGTGGATTCTAACCGTTTTGGGAATCATCTTGGTTATGATAGGCATTTTGGCGTTACAAGCTTCAGAGGTACGGTCAATTGTCGTGGTGAAAGTCAAACCTCAGACTAGTGACTTGTTACCTCAGCTTTTTGATATTAAAGGAGTTGAAAAAGCAGCGGCTCTTGCAGGCCCTCTTGATTATTTGGTCACAATTAAAAGTAGAACACTCGCCAAGACTAATTCAATGGTTCTAAAGAAAATTCAAAAAATTCCAGGTATTGATCATATTGAAACATTGGTGGTGTTGCGAGAACATAGATAGTAAAAGGAGAATGGAAGGAAATGACAGAGAATATAATGGCATATGTGCTAATGGAAATTGAAATCGGATTAACGGATCAAGTGGTTGAAGAATTAAGAGAGATCGAACAAGCAGTAAGAATCTCAGTGACTACAGGTGGATATGATATTGTAATGCTTCTGGAGTTTGCTAATCTGGAAGAACTCTATGATATCACCGTACACCGTATCCATGTAATCAAAGGAATAAAAGATACTCAGACTGCGATTGTTGAAAAAATGATGTCCGTATGATAGTTAACCAATTATTGAGTGTTAACTGGTTATGATATTCATTGTCATTGGGTCAGGTTTATTTTCTCCCGATACTAAAATTCAGTTGACAACCTTTCTATGTGTAAAGCTGACACCTAACAGGTCGTGGATAAATTGGATGAAGTCATCATTTCAGGTCTAACTAAGAATTTTGATGAAATACGCGCTGTTGATCACATGAAACTGAATATCCCCAAAGGTTCGATATACGGTCTTCTTGGTCCAAATGGCGCTGGGAAATCTACAACAATTCGTCTTCTTTGTACTCTACTTCGTCCGGATGAAGGTACTGCAAAGGTAGGCGGATTTGATATTATCGAATCGCCAGTAAATGTTCGTGAGATTACGGGAGTCTTGCCTGAAGAAGGGAATCATACATTGTATCCTGCACTATCCGCTTACGATAATCTCGACTATTTTGCAAGGTTATATGAAGTTCCTGAGGAAGAGATACCTGAACGGATTGAAGAACTACTCACCTTCATGGGTCTATGGGAACGTAAAGATGATCCTGCTGGAGAACTGAGTACTGGTAACCGGCAAAGACTTGCTCTATGTAGAGCGTTGCTACACAAACCTAAGGTGCTATTATTGGATGAACCCACTTCCAACTTGGATCCCGTAGCTGCAAAACGTGTTAGAGAGCTTATTCTTAGTCTCTCTGAAAAATATGAACAGACATTTTTCATCAATTCGCATAATTTGGGTGAAGTCCAACGAATTTGTGATAGCATAGCAATTATTGATGAGGGAAGAATTATACTAAGTGGAAATACAAACGAACTCCGCTCAAAGCTTCAGGCAAGTCAGAACTTCAAACTCAGAGTCGTTGATAATCTTGAGAAAGCTCGTTCAGTTGCAGAATCAAAGAATTATGTGACTTCTGTAACAAAAGAAGCTGATTCCTTGGTTCTAACCATTGAAAATCCACTCGAAAATAATTCATTGTTGATGGAATCGTTGCTTTCAGCAGGCATTAAAATCGTTGAGTTTGCAGAAGAAGAAGCATCGCTTGAGGATTTGTACCTGGATACAATAAAAGGAGGTATTAAGTAATGGCATTAGAAAAATCCATGATAGTAGCAAAATCAGACCTAAAGATGGCTTTGAAAGTAAACATGGTGAAATATGGACTTATAATAATGGGCGCATTTGGTCCTCTCATGATGGTTTTGATAATAGGTGCTATCATTATTCTAGATCCTATCAATGCTGTATTTATACTGCCAACAATGGACGCAATGCTATCTCCTATGTTGGGTATGTTCGCACTTTTCCCTGCATCTATGATTTCAGCTAATGCATTAGTTGGGGAGAGAGAACAAAATACACTTGAGCCTTTACTCTGCACTCCATTAACTGACAAGGAACTACTACTAGGGAAAATTCTGAGTTCATTTATTCCAAGCATTGTTTTGCTTCTTGCAGGTACTTTCATAACAGAAATAGCTACAATTCTTATTTGCGTATTTGTCGGTTTTCCAATCACTCTCATTCCTGGAATGGCTAGCCTATTCCTCCTTCTTACTGCAAGCCCTATTCTAATTATATCGATTGTGTCGATAATGATATTGATAAGTGGAAGAGTGAAACGCGTCTATGAAGCTTATCAAACCTCTGGCGCAGTCGTTATGATCTTTTTACTGCCAATGATGCTTCCTATGATGTCTATGGATTCGTCTGGAATGGCAAATGCGGATTTTGTCTGGATATCAAATATCATTACTCTATTCGTTGCAGTAATACTTGCAGTGGTAACTTGGGTACTTGCCTTAAGTCGGTTTAACCGTGATACAATGACATCAATGTAAAAAGAAGATGGGAGATTCTCCCTCTTCTCTTTATTTTATTCTTGAATTTTCTTTAGTCCACTTGGATATCGTTTTGCTAAGTCCTTGTAAATCTGCTTAAATTTGGTCAATTCCTCTTTGTGATGTTCTTGGATATCTCCAATGACTTTGGCTGGAACTCCAACGACAATTTTACCATCAGGGATATCAGATTTCGCTTTAACTACAGCTCCTTCTCCAATTATACACCATCTGCCGACTGTTGCATAATCTGAAATTATAGCTCCCATCCCAATTACAGCTTCATCTTTCACCTGTGCGTTATGGACAATGCATCCATGTCCAAGAGTAACATTATCTCCAATTGTAGTTTTTTCGCCAGGCCTTGCATGAATGACCACATTATCTTGGATACTTGTCCCATTACCAATTTCAATCTCCCCATAATCTCCCTTAATCACCGCTCCCGGGGCGATGTAACATTTTTCTCCAATCGTGACTTTTCCAATGACAGAAGATGAATGACTTACATAGGAATCCCTGCCAATAGATGGAATTCGACCTTCAAATTCATAGACTACCATAATTTAACCTCAAATTACTCCTCATATTCATTAGTTATTAGGTTACAGATAGATGAAGAGCATTTGATTTAGTGTCCGAAATGCATAAGTTCTTGATTTCTAAACCATTTTTTACTGAGATTGATAGAGGTCGTATACTCTTGAAAGACAAAAAGAATATGTCACAATTCCCAATTCTTCGAGGTGAATCAGTAAGTGAAAGTGGCATTTTTTCAGGTACCGCATATCTTGTTTGCAATCAAGATGATTTGAAGCGTGATTGGAGTTCTGATGCAATTGCTGTCCTTGATGACGAACTTGAAGAGTATTTCAATAATAATCCTCAAGCTCTTGCAGACCTATTCAGTAAGGTTCACGTTGTGATCTCAGAGTTTGGTGAGTCAATTGGGCAATTTGCTCTATCTGCAGCTGAAAACTCAGCAATTGGTGTAATAGGAATTAGAGATGCTGCTGACGTATTAGAAACAGGAATGCACATTCGAATTGAAGCTATAGAAAATCAATGTGATATCTACTTTATCGATTAGTGCCCTCATTTGGTAATAAACGCTCTAAGCATCAAATCTTTATGTAGCTGTGTTCCTCAGTTTTTTGAGGTTCTACCATGGGAGATATTGAGGAGATTGTTAAGCACAAGTATCTCATTGTAGATACCTGGGATGTAAAACATCAACACATGTTAATTGCGGGTTTTACCCTTCTCACATTAGTGACCTATAGTATATTTCTTTGGTTCATTTGCTCGTTGAAACCCAATTTTGTTGCTACTCTTTTTCTATTAGGTTCACAAATTGCCTTAGGCCTTCCAGCGACACGTGCATACTATGATTTTGGTATATCTTCAAGAAAAATGCTCAAGTTCTATGATATTGGCGTCTTGGATTCCGATTCTGAAGCAGAGGATTTTTCAATAGATATCGAAGATGTTTCTCTTTTTTTTGAAAAGATTGGACTTCAGCTTGAAAAATATGATCGTGGATCTTTAGATGACATTAATGATTTGGCTTGGTTCTCAATTATCGTGTGGGCAATTATTTCATCCCTTTTTTTCTATCAGGAATTTCATGTCCTTGCTATCTGTCCTGTAGGTGCAGTAATTTTAGCTATTTCCTGTTTGGCTAGCTATTACAATGGATTTCGGACATTTCAAGGATACTCCTTTGAAGAATGTTTTAGTCATTTACAATTTTATATTGAGAAACATGTTCAGTACATTAATTCAATTCTTCCATCGGTTAAAGGTGCTATATTTCTTAGAATAGCCAAGCGAGGAACGAATTATGTTTTTGTTGATATAATAACCGAATTCAAACCACAGGAAAATACGACCTTAGAATATCATATTGGCCTTGGATTTGGTCAGAATGAAAGATTCATCCTGAATTCATCCCCCACAATCATCGAACAATTCTATAAGAGCATGAAAGAGCTGGAACCTATTAAGAAATCCACATGGATTCTTGAGCAAATGACAACACCGTCTGGTCGAATACTCAGAGTCATCAATCAACAAAAAGCAATCAATATCACTGAAATGAGATCTATAATTATGAGTCCTTCTATTGTCGACAAAACTGCAGCTGAAGCTGGAGAAATTTTAAAACAAATGGTGAAGATTTTATCAGTAGTTTCCACATAGTTGTTACAACTATCTTTTTCACTATAGATATTCATAAGAGCCTTTAATATTGGTTTTATTTTGAGAATATTATGGAGGACATCTCTGGTTGAAAGTCAAGCTGAAAATCGAAAGTCAATGGCTTGATCTAGAACGCAAGAGTATGTCCAAAATGATGAGAGAATATAAGGAATGGGAAAGAGAAACGCTTGAAAAAGCAAAAGCCGCGGAGGATCTGAGAACCCTACGACGAGTCTTCTATGAATTAGGTGATAGATGGGAATTCGATCAAGCAACAGGTGCGTGGCTTACAGAAGGAGAACCTCTTGATGCTATTGGTTTAATCTTGCACATGCCTGGTCTTCAACCAAATAGAGAACGATATGTTGTCTATGCTGTTATGGCATATTCCAAGGGTCTCACGAATCAATTTGATCACCTTGGTGATAAAGAACGAATCATCATAGAACGTAACATAGAAACTGAGCACATTCAATGTTGGTCCACGACTGGTCATGGTGAAATGGATATGTTTCCCATGGATCTTACGAAATATGGGACAGTGGAAGATGCTCTTGACTCCTGTATTCTCAATGCGCAGCCTGGAGACCATGCACTTAGACTTGAAATTCCTCATACCTCTGGGTTCTTGAACATACTCTCAACGCAACTATGGAAGATAGCAGGTGGGACTCAATCATTTCTCATAAAGGAAATTGATGTTCTTACGGGTAATGATATTGAAACCTCTATGGATTTCAAGTTTCATAGATATGCGAAAGCTGTGATAGAACTTGATAAGATATGGAGATATCTTTCTGGTAGCGCAGTTGACTGGGCTAAAGAACGCGTTCTCGATAAGATTCCTGATCACGTTGAAGAGCGCGATAAGCAGACGTTAAGGAAGATAGAAGGTCTACTTCATGTTCTCTGGTTTAAACCACCTTTTAGTCAAATTCGTGTTGTCGAAACTGTATATGATGAATTACAATCAGAACCAACTCCAACTGAAACTCAGAGAACAATCCTTCCATATGTGGGTGAAGTTGCTTATGCTTTAACTGATGTTACTGAGAAAGCCAAGTATTTGAAATGGAAGAGCGTAATAGATCGTAAAAGTTTCAGCAAGAGTGATGTCTTTAAAGGGCTGAATCTGACTCCTCTTGCTCAGGAGGCATTTGCTGCAGCTTTGGATGATATCCTTAGAGAACACACTCTAGCATACATTGGATATCCAGAAAGAAGTACAATCAAGGACAAATTCATGCGAATCTTATTCAATGCAATGATCCTTCCTGTGCGTCTTGCAAGTTCATTTGTTGCAATGATTCGATATCGAATAAACCACTTCCTCACTCGGATTAAACAAAAGGAAAGTACGGATATTAAAACAAAACCAGAAAAAGACACTGATACAAATGCTACGAATTAGACGGGCCAGGGAATAGATTTAGCAACTCATCAATTTTGTCGACTATCAGAGTATCAGCATCAGCTAACTCTCTCTCTTCAGGATTTGCCCATGTAGTAAGGATTGGTACCATCTCTGCCTTTTTGGCTGCTGCCACATCAACATTGACATAGTTTCCAACATAAGCACAGAGTCTAGGATTGATTTTAATGTCCTCCATTGCTTTTAGTAAAGTGAATGGACTTGGTTTTGCATACCCTGGTACACCGGTAAAGTGAATGGTTGAGAACAGATGATGAATTTTCCATTCCTTAAGGAGTTTCTCTGGATCATCATGTCTTCTGGTACAGATCCCCAGAACATAACCTCTCTTCCTCAATACTTCCAGAGTCTGTTTTGCACCATCCACCAATGATTCCCAACTTGTTGCCTGAATGTGCTTCCATGCTCGTTCAAGATTCAGAAGCATTTCATCATCGACACCAGTAATATCAAGATATTCTATTAATAATCGATTTACCTCTAACCAATGCTCTGGTTCTCCTCCCCAATGAATATCCACGTTATTTTCTATTTGGTATTCATTCATTCTCTCATCTATCTTCTGAATTGCTTGTCTTAATGTATCGTCTGATATCTTGTCTAGAGGTATCCCTGCAGTTTTCGCTGCTTCTCTTGTTATGTCTAGCATACCAATTCTTGTCTTTGTAATGGTATGATGGAGATCAAACAGAATAGCTCTGATTTTCAAACAATTGTTGTTATTGAAATCTTGTGTTGACATGAATTGTGGAAAAACACTACTTATTAAAAAGAGAATAGGTTGGTGCACAAAAAACCTATCATTATTTTTTATTTAGTTATATAATGGTTGATAAATCTTCATCAATAATTTGGAGTATTATGAATAGACTTTTGATTACGTTATATTCTTTACCTTTTAAGATTCGTTATATATATTCAAAACTGAGAATCTATTAGTGATTAAATAATGATCCACAGAAAAGTAATACTCGCAATCTTGGCTACATT
>JAEOUN010000046.1 GCA_016839245.1 Candidatus Thorarchaeota archaeon | reverse complement strand
ATCGACAGCTCAAAGTCAAGGAGATGCAACAATAGTTTGAATCCTAGATTCCACAACTTAAGAGGTAAATGACGTTCTCGATAGTGCCCTTGAGGATGATTAGTAGAAAGAGATGGTAGCGGGCGGATGTAGGAATGAATATTTTATGAAGGAGTAATGACTAAGGATTTACACAGAATCTTAATTGGAGAATCTCAATGGGCATAACTCGGATTAAAAATCCATCAGTAGTCATCGATATTAGTACGCGTCTTACTATGGTTGGCTTTACGGGAGAACAATATCCACGATTTACATTTCCTACAGTGGTTGGTTATCCATCTATGGAAACTGCAAAAGATGACGCAGAGTACTACGTCGGACAAGAATCTCTCAAATCCATACCTCTTCGACTCGTTTATCCAATAAAGGGGGGATTTATTGAGGATTGGAGTGCCATTGAAGCAATCTATGCTCATGCACTGAGTCTGCTTGAGGTGAACCTGTCCAATACTCGTGTTCTGTTAACTGAAAATGACTTCAATCCCAGAAAGAACAAGGAAAGGATTACCCAAATGCTATTTCACGATTTTGGAGTAAGTCATCTTTTTCATGCACCTCGTTCTGTGTTAACATTGATAGCGATTCGGAAAAGAACAGGAATTGTAATTGATTTTGAACCTGAATATATTTCCATAGTCTCTGTATATGACGAGAAATCTATCCCTCACGCGATGCAGATTCATGATCCTCCTACGACAGCCGGATTGGAAATCTCTCTCATCACAAAACAAATCGGTATAATACTCGACCAAGTTGATCCTGACATTCATACAGAATTATGTGATAATATTGTGCTTACAGGGAGTTCCACAACGACAGCGAATTTTGAAACAACTTTGTATACAGAGCTTCAAGAGGCTGTCTTTTCGGAAAAACCATTCAGAATTATTGCTCTTCCTGAAAGACTCTATCTTCCTTGGATAGGAGGAAGCATATTCGGAAATCGTTAAGGAAAGACAAAAATTAACTATAGTAAATGGTGGCAGGCGGATTTATTCCTCCTGAATTCGCGTGGGATAATCGTCACTGTTCTTCTTCCTTCTTCGATTACTAAGGTAAAATAGGGAAAACATAAGAAAAATAGTACCAAATGCCACAAGATAGTATCTGAATCCTCTAGACAGGATTGATTCACTTGCGTCTGGATAGGTCAATAGGCATGCAACCACTGCTAAAGTTTCTCCAACAAGAAGCGGTAAGACAAAGATTGCAAATCCAGATACAATTCGGAGAGGAATTATGTCATCTTCAATAGCTTCACGGAAATTCCACTTCTTGAGCGAACGCTTAAACCAGAAAAATGCAATTGGAGTTGTAAGAATCACTCCAACTAACTGCCAAAATGACCATACTAATTCGGGACACGCTTGCAATATAGAACTCACATCCTTTCACAGTTAGAAGATGTGTAAAGATTACTCCCTAGTACTATCTATATCCAATTCTGATGTTATTTTTTAATCTGTTGATAAATCTGAGAGGAAAAGGAATGGTAGCGGGCGGATGATTTGAACATCCGATCTCAGGGTGTCTCCGAGCTGCAAGGCTCCTATGAGCCCTGCGGGATAGGCCTGGCTTCCCCAGCCCGCTTTACTTAGATAATTGTTTGAACAAAGCAAGAAGACTCGGAATGAGGTAATCCGCAGTGTTCACAGGGAGGAACAAGCTGGCAAGTTTTAAAGTTATTCGTAGAGGGCGGATTTCCCTAGTATGAGTCATGTGGTATTCATACTATCTCTCTTTGCAATAAGATATCCGACCACTACCACCAAGGCCGAGATGGATGTAATTACAAGAAGTGGGCCATATGTCCTGAGAAATATGGATAGTGGATGTTCAAGGACCGTTACTGTCACCCAATCCCACACTATGAAACCAGCCCTGTCTTGAAGTATTAAGAGAAAGGTCCTATTCCCGACTGGAAAACCATCGACTGACACAGCATAATCTGTGCCATTCCAAAAACCCTCCTTACGATTTGTCCCGGAGAGAAAGTATGAATATTCATAGTCAACTAGCCAATAACGATATGGATTGTCATCAGAGCAGTTCCACTCTATCTTATTTCCTGTCTGTCCGAATTGATATTCTATGTCTGCTGGTGAATTGAGAACTGGTGGTACTGTATCTATTTGTCCGTCAACTTCATACTTCAAGAAGATATCATGTATGCGAATCGGGGGTAATGGTTGGTATTGCCATGCATAATATCCCCCGAACATTAGAACCAAATATCTAATGTCACGTGCAGTTTCAACCTCCTCGAGAGGCGTAAATGTAACATTCACTTTTGGCAAAACCAAATCTCCCCATACTAATGGTGAAATACTACCATTCAATCCATGTGAAGGATCAAAAAAGGATGACCATGTTGCATTGACAAATTCCATCCTGCCCAGAAAATATCTCAGACCATACTCATCTGCTTGGTCATTTTCTATAATTTGCTCATGTATTGTCAGATTTCGTAAGTAGTAGTCACAGTAACACAATCCTTCGGAGTCGAGATAATCTCTATCATGAATCTTCGCTGCTAGAACTGGAGTATATGATGAATCAAATAGACCTACACGAACAACACCAACATAAGCGGAGTCGCTATTGTTGAGTTCCATCTGAACACTAAAATTGCGTAGTCCAGATAGAGGAAAGACATCAGGCAATGTGTACAAGTATACAGGACCATAATAGTTTTCGACATATGATGTATTGGTCATATTTGGCATTGGAAAACTCTGTCCATCTGATTCCAATTCGATTTCAGTGTATGTCCAATCATAATCTGTCCAATGATAGTCGGTTGGAATCTCCATGTACTCAAATCCAGTGGTATTCGAACAGTCATGGTGCCACATCTTGACTACTGGTTCTTGAGAATTTGGTAGTAGAAGTAATTGTGATGTCACTTCAGACAATTCATCAGTTGTTTCACTAGCCTGATTAAGAGGCATGAAAATCGAACAACAAATGACTAAAAGAACGATGACCTCTAGAGCACGACGACTCCTAATCCCAACCATCTCCACAACGATTCTTGGCTATGTTTTCAAATATAACAAAAGGATGTTAATCTTTTGGATGAATTTGACATAACCTATAGAGGTATCCAGCATCTTCGATTAAAAATGACACACTCTCTACTATGTACGAATCATTCATGAAGGATTATAACCATATATTCAGAACAAATCTCTAGATGTGAATATTATGAGAGGGAGAGGTCCTGGTCGACGCCCGAGAGTTGCTCGACGCCCGGTATTTCCATTCCGACGCTCACCTAGGCAACGTATTGCACGACGACTGCTTAGACTTAGCATTGGGTCGTTCTTTCTGTACCGGATTGCGGGTACAGATCAGGCTGTAAAGCTCAGACGAGAAGATGCAGAGAATATCGAGGATGATGCTGGAAAATCAATCTCAGAGATGGATGAGGAAGAGCTTGTTGAGACCATGCAGCGTCTTGGAATACGGAGTATCTCGCTCACTGACGAAGAGAAGAAGACGGTTCTCCAGTCCTGTCCCTATTGTGGTCATCGGAACTTGGAAGATGCTCGCACGTGCGAGAATTGTGGTGCAAGTCTCTAGCGTTTAGAGATGCTTGATATGAGATGAAAAGGTACCGTTAGGTTCAATGAGTGTATGAGTTCCTCTGTGATACACACATTGTTCTATCACAGAAACCCTGCCATTTCAGTGGAGCGACATTCAATGCTAGTAGAGCTATCCCTTCTTGTGGCAATTTACGCAATCTGGATTGTGTTGTTAGTGAATGTGATGGTCTCGAGTGAAGAGATATCTCTCACAGTCGCAACACTTCCATTTATTTTGACTTTTCCAATAGCTTTGATTCTCGCTGCAATAGTTGAGTTTACAGTTCCTGGTGTATTCTTGATTGATGCTCTATTGACAATAATCGTTGGAGTGCTTCTCTTCATTCGATGGGTCATGGCCATAGTTGGAGAATAGAAAATCCACTGAAAATGAATGAAATACGATTAAATTAGTGTAGATAAAGCTCTACTACTTCTCTTTGCGTTTGAACTCTGTATATCCACAGCGACCGCAAGAATATCGATCAAAGTGCTCAGCCATGTAGGTTCCTTTCTCACATCTGGGACATGATTTCTTGACAGATGTAACCTTGCCTGACTTGTCCACCTTGTAATTAGATTGTGTCTTTGCCATTATTCTCCGCTCTCCGATTTCTTCTTTGGCTCATTTCTTTTCACAATATGATCGAGTTCAATTTGCTTCATGTCTTCAGGATTGGTATAGATACACGCAGAGCCTTCAGTAAGACCAATTCCATACTTGGTATCCAGAGCCTTAATGACAACTGCTGCTGGGTCTGCGTCGAACTGTGCAACAAGCTTGCTTTGAATATCGATTCGACTAGGAGTCTTTGCGCCAGAATGATCTACTCTAAAGGTGATTTCCTTTCTGGCGAGAAGTTTGTTCTCTTTTTCGCTAAGAATCTCAATTTTCATGGCTATCACATACTGAGAATCAGACCCCAACAGTTGTGGGTCAGGGTTCCGACTTTTGGTTGTCTAATAAAGCTTTCACCAGTGACACGACTGTGACTGATTTACCGAACTTTAAGTGCATATTTACCTGGTTTATCAATATTGAGCCGTGATGCAATATACGAGCTCTTTCTAGGATCCTCGGGGCCGTCTTTTCCTGGAAGAATCACAACGATTCCTGTATACGATGTCGAGAGATTAGTGCTTTTGCAGTTTGGGCATATGTTCTCACTGGTGAGATAGTGACATGCTCTACAGGCTTTCAGTTTTGCTATTTCAATTTCCTCCAGTTATTTCTTCTTCTTTGACTCACCACGAGCCGCTTTTACATCCTCCTCAATCCAGGAGTTATCAGGTCCTATCTTGCCGAGGAATGGTTGTCGCATAGTAAGTCCAAGTTTTCCAGATTTATTGCCTGACTCAAAGCTAATCGATGTCACTCTAGCTCTGACCATATCACCTTCAGCAAGAGTTCTTCCTGTTTCTTTACCCAGGAGTGAGCTACCCTTTGAATCTTGAGTGATGAAGTCATCACATATCTGACTGACATGGCATAGTCCATCGAGAGGTCCCATTCGTATGAAAGCTCCAAAGTCCATTAATTCCACAACATTGCCTTCGATAAGCTCACCTCGAAGAGGTTTGAATACTAGCACACGATAGGTAACTGGGTGATATGTTGCCCCATCACCAGGCATTAGACGGCCAGCACCGATATCTTCGATTTCAGTGACTGCAATCATTAGGCCAATATCTCGATCTAGGACATTCTCATGCTGCTTTCTAAGGTGAGTCATTGCCGCTTTTTCTATCTCCTCTCCAAATTGATCTGGAGGAATACGAACGACATCCTTTACTGTGACAATACTATACAATGTAAGATACTCCTAGCGCAAGAGGATAATAATTCCCGAATAATCCGAACTAGTTGATATATTCTGGGGTCTGCACCTGCTGGCCAGCGGCAGAATCGCTGTGGAAACCATAAAAACATTGTGACATAGTCTCAACTGATGGTTCCTTGAAGTTCAAGACGCTTTTTTCCTCTTAGGAATAAAACTGGAATTCCTTCCGATACTGCCTGATTAATGAGACCCTTGTCATTCGTTGCAATGATTCCTTTAATTGACTTAGCAAATACTAGAAGTTGTTGATCAACAGATTGCATCGCATATGCTTCATTCATACTCTTTATTGTACATCTCTTAACAAGATCTAATGCAACCTTGAATTTTTGTTTCTCTGGTCCTGAAAGTTGTTCGATTTTCTTTTCGAGCTCCCAAACCACAGGTTCGATAACAACAAAGTCTACACTCCTCTCTAGTTCTCTCTTTGCTTCTTCAAAGATATCTAGTCCAAACTGAGCGGGTACGGTCAATATATTTGTATCAAGTACTACAGTTACAGGCACTCGTACCACCCAAGGTATTAATCCTTCACCGTTTCTACACTTCAGCATACCCAATGAGTCGCCATTTGTTTTCGACTCTGCGACCAATAGCTATTCTCTGTCCTCTCTCAGCAGCCACAGGACGTTTCAGTGTGAGTTCAATCTCATCTCCATGCAGTCTCGTAATCACTCCAACTGTAGGCGCAGTCCCAACAACAATCATCATCGGTTCGTTAAGCTTTAGATTTTCCACCTCTCTCTCAGTTTCGATACCAACCACTCTCTTCATGAGCTCGGGTTTTATCATCAGTTTTTCGTAGATTTTGGGCATCTTCCCGACTTTACCTACAACATTCCCTAGAAGACGGTCAGCACGTGTCGAAGCTGGATCTAATGCAGTGCCAACTCCAATGAGGCCTCCTGGGTAGGCTTCCTCTAGATTGTTTCCACTTCCTGAGAGGAGACTAGTTATTGTAGCTCTTATTGGTTTGAAACCCTTGTCGGTTTTTGTTCCCGGAGCGATCTCTATCTCATCACCGATTTTCAGTTTCCCTTGAACAATGGATCCCCCAACAACACCGCCCGCCATCTTCTCAGGAGATGTTCCAGGTCGATTGATATCAAATGAGCGTGCAACAAACATCTTTGGTGGTGCTGCATCATCACGATTAGGTGTTGGAATGACTTCTTCTATCGTTTTAATTAAAAGGTCAATATTCGCACCAAAGACAGCGGATATGGGAATTATTGGGGCTTTTTCTGCTATTGTACCTTTCACAAAATCTAAGATCTGTTTATAGTGTTTCTTCGCTGCTTCTTTACTGACAAGTTCGATTTTATTCTGAATAATAATAATTTTATTTACTCCTACAATTTCAAGTGCATGAAGGTGTTCCGCTGTCTGTGGCATTGGACATGGTTCATCAGCTGAAATGACAAGGATTGCACCATCCATCAAGCTTGCTCCGCTTAGGCATGTTGCCATTAGTGACTCATGACCTGGACTATCAACGAATGATATTTCACGAAGGACTTCGAGTTCGCCGCCACAATTCTTGCATTTACCATCCTTTGCCAAATGTTTCGTGGTATATGCTTCAGGTCCTGGGCATTTCTTGCACTTCATGAGGACTGTTGAAGCGTATCCAAGTCGGATTGAGATACCTCGTCTTATCTCATCCGAATGTCTATCAGTCCATTCTCCAGTGAGATAGGAGACTAGTGTGGTTTTCCCATGGTCTACATGACCTAAGGTACCAATGCTGATTTCTGACTGCCCTTCGTACTTGTCTTTTCTGGTCACCTAATCTTCACTTCCAAATGTGACTTGTTTGAGCTTATTCACACGTTTCCCGATGCACATAAGAAGTATATGGTTTACACTAATGATGAATGCCGCTGCCATGAAAATGCATGTTATACAGCCTTAATGACAAGTTCTTCGAGAGGAGTACTACCTCTTTCTTCAACTCTCATATTTACCTGTGAAATATCTAAACTTAATTCTCTACCACGAACTGTTTTTCGTTTGGATATTCCTTTTCTATCTGATTGAAATCCCGGTGGTCCACTAATTAGTATGCGTTTCTTTCCACTTCCGTGTACATCTGGGCGGACTGGAAATCCAGCTGCGTCACTTCCACCAGTTATCTTTAGTTTATATCCTGGTAGGCCCAGAACATCTCCTTCTACAATCTCTCCAACTTGTTTACCGACTAATGCATTAGTCTTGGTATCATCAAGCTCATACTGGATAGCTTTTCCTGTTTCAGGATCTGAAATTACTAGTTTGAATGGCAATTATTTGTTCGCCTACCTAGATCTGTTGTATGTGCCCTAGTAGACACACTAGCGAAGGCTAAAGAAGTCACTTTATGAGGATTGCGGTCGGTCGATGTTTCAGACCCCTCTTCGAAAATACCCGGTGCGGAATCATTATAACTTGCTCACAATTTGCTCATCCATCTCACTTTAGGAAGTAATAATTCATGGACGCCTTAACCACATTAGCTATCATTGGTGTCTTTTGGCTTGTAATCTACTTTATTGCACAATATATTGGAGTTGAACGGCTACAGGAAAAAGGGATTGAGGCTGGAACGCCCCTCTTCTTTATGTGGAAGACAGAGCGTCTGAATGCTTTTCTCACAAGAATGGGAAAGAAATTTCCAACTGTATTCTTCAATATAGGGATTGTTGTTGGTTTTGGTGGAATGATTTTTGCATTTTGGATGTTTGGTGAAAATCTCATCAAGTTCTTTGTTCAGCCTGCTGAGGCTGGAGGGGTAGTTCCGATAATTCCCGGTGTCACAATCACAGGATTGCCCCTCGTGTATCTGCTAATTGCCTTAGCTGTCGCAATCTTGACCCATGAATTTGCACACGGACTTGCGTCTTCTAGAGACAATATCACTATCAAAAGCTCAGGTCTTCTTGCCTTCTTTGTTCTTTTTGGAGCCTTTGTTGAACCTGATGAGGAAGAATTCGAAAAGAAAGCTACACCTAAAGCAAGAATGCGATTGTTAGCTGCTGGATCCTATGCAAATCTTGCTTGGAGCTTTGTCTTTCTGATGATTCTGGTAAACTTTGGATCAATTGCATCAATTGCTTATAACCCTCCAAGCGGTGCTTACATATACCAATTGAGTCCAGAAAGTCCTGGTGCTGAGGTTCTCGCAGTTGGTGATGTTATTATTGGCCTAAATGATACTGAGATAGACTCATGGAGTGCTGTAAGTGTATTTATGGCAAATGCCACCGCTGGTTCTCAACTTACGATTCATACCCTTGATGGAGATGTCACCATTATTTTGGCTGCAAATGAAGCAAATGCAACTAAAGGGTATATTGGAGTGTATGGGACTGACTACTGGCAACCTAAGGCTGGTTGGAATCTATTTCTAACACCCATGTTCATATTTCATGCTCAACAGATAGTATTTTGGTGCTATCTAATCCTGATATCCCTAGCACTATTCAATTTGCTACCGGTTCCGATGCTTGATGGTGATAAATTACTCTCTAATGGATTGAGTCTTCTTATTAAAGATGAAAAGAAAGTACGAATGATCATGTACCCAATCCGTATAGCAGCAATCCTCATTGTAGTATTGAGTATAGTTCTTAGCTTTATCATGGGTAAAGGTCTCTTCTAGACAGGATTTTCCTGTTTTATGGGAGCTAAAAAGGGAAAGATGTGATTAATTTATGATGCAAGATGATGACACATCAGATAAGTTCGAGTCAAGATCTTCGCGAGAAAGCTAGGAAAGCTCTTGCGGACTATCTTACTATGTTTATTCCTGACTCTTGGAAGGATCCAATGGAAAAAATTCGAATACTCCTCCTATCCAATAATGAGATTGACTGGGAGGCACTTAAAGGTCATACCCTTACCTATCTCGACGAAAAACGTCTTCCTGAAGATCGTGTAGAATGTCTAGCTCGCATTGAACGACTTAGTGATTCATTCAAAGAGATATATAACACACTATCTCCAGCGGAATGGCACAGAACTGTGGATGATATAATACAAGCGGCTAACTTCAGAGCTTCAAAGGCCTCGCTTCAACTCCGGCGAGTAAAGATTATTGATGATATGAAAAGCAAAGAAAATATGGATTCGAAAATGAAAGGGTAAGTGTGACCTCTTTCCTGCTCTTTGAATAGCTTTAACTTGATAGGTCATAATGAGACGACTTGGAGTAGTCGTCAAAATGCCATCTGGATGTTCAAAGTGCAGTAGTCCTGCAATCTATTATCGTAGATATACATCCGAATACCTCTGTGGTAGATGCTTAGTTGACACTACAATTGATAGAGTCCGAAGGACAATTAATAAACAAAAGATGTTTCGAGAAGATGATCGGATAGCTGTTGCCATCTCTGGTGGAAAAGACAGCGCAGTTCTTCTTCATATTCTCCATCAGATTGAGAGTGCCTTTCCAAAGTCCGAGATAATTCCTGTCACCATTGATGAAGGGATACGTGGTTATAGAGATAAAGCTCTAGACTCTGCAGTCTCTCTATCACGAAGTCTTGATCTCGAACTTCAGATACTCTCATTTCAAGAAATATTTGACTACACTCTGGATGAAATTGTTCGATTAAAACCGCCAAAATCTGTTGGTGCTTGCTCCTATTGTGGTGTGTTGCGGCGGCGAGCTCTCAATATAGCTGCACAACAACTTGGTGCTGATATCATTGCTATAGGTCATAATCTTGATGATGAGGATCAAACAATTCTAATGAACATCTTACGAGGTGATAGTCCAAGAATCGTAAGGATGAATATCCATAGAGAAGACTCGATTCCTGGTCTGATACCTCGTGTCAAACCTATTACAGAGTTGACAGAACGTGACATAGTTGCCTATGCTCATCATCTTAATCTTACATATCACGATGTTCCGTGTCCCTATGCTGAAACTGCTTATCGCAATGATGTACGTGCCTTTTTGAATGACATGGAATATAGGCGTCCTGGAACATTATTAGCCATTCTTCGATCCTCTGAAGCAATAACTGAAGCATTTAGAAGCTCACAACAAAAATGGAGTCTCACGCTTTGTGAGAGATGTAATGCTCCCTCTCCATCAAAACTCTGTAAGACCTGTGAACTACTTGATACTATCAGGAGATGATTTCAATGACAAAGCGACCAGAAATTCTTCATGATAGACGTATCGTTACCTATGATGAAATACACTGGAAAATGCTTAGTCGATTGCGTGTAAAGGCGCTGCAGGTGATGAAGCAGATCGAGGAAGTGGGTGTGAGACCAATGGTATACGGGTCTGTTGCGAGAGGAGATGTCTCTCCATCGTCAGATATCGATATCATAATTCTTCAACAGATTTCAAGCTATAAGGTTGAGCTCGCGCTTGGTAGTAGTATTCTACGTGAATTGGTGCAAGCTACTCCCTCTAGTATTCTAAAAGGACATATTCATCTTCCTGGTGATATTGTTGTAAGTTTTCCCATGTTTAAGACGCTGACGCGGGAAGAGGAATTCTATCGTTGGGGTGGTATCATTAGTTCCCATGACATCGAATCTGATGTCAGGATTCTCGGGGTAGACAAACGATTGATCCTGATTGAACCAACACCAACCGGCCACATTGAATCTGGAGTTATCAATAATGAATATGTAACAGCAAAAAAGCTCAACGTAAACATAGATATTGCATACGAACGGGTAAGAGTCTTGACACGACGTGATAGCGTAGGACGGACTGGTGTATATTTGAATTATCGACTAAAAGATTCTGAGAGTTTTGAAGAGGTAGCAAAACGATTACAGGACAATGATCCTGCACTCAGGCGTACGATTGATCGGCGTCAGGGACGGAGGCGATGAGTTTTGGTTCGTAAGGTGAAACAACTCCCAGGTGGCTCACTCATTGTTGGGAGTCTTCCTATGGGCTGCAAGTTCTGTACTAAGGGCTCAAAGATGGTTCTTTTTGTTACTGGTCTGTGCAGCAGTTCCTGTTATTATTGTCCGATATCAGAAGCCCGAACAAAAGTAGATGCGATATTTGCTGATGAAATGCCAGTGACCAATGATGATGATGTTCTGTTTGAGGTTGATGCTATACAAGGAGAAGGCGCAGGAATAAGTGGTGGAGACCCCCTCTGTACATTGGAACGGACTGTACATTATATTGCTCTGCTTAAGCATACATATGGTCCTGATTTTCATATTCACCTTTATACAAGTAAGACTACCATCACTCATGACGAACTCGATAAATTGATAGATGCTGGCCTTGATGAGATTCGGTTTCATCCACAGAATAATGACTGGAGTGGAATAGAAGAAGCATTATCTTTAGGTCTTCACGTTGGTATTGAAGTACCTGCTATTCCTGGGGAGATAGCAAAATTAAAGGAAACTGCACAACGAGCAGAAGACTTGGGTGTATCTTTTCTAAATATCAATGAGCTTGAAGCGAGTGAGACCAACTTTGCAAATCTGAGAGCACTTGGAATGCGCTTAACAGACCTAGGTAGCGCAAGCATAGTGGGTAGTGAAGATACGGCGCATCAAGTCTTAAAATGGGCCAGTATTCACTTGAAGAAACTTACTGTACACTTCTGTTCAGCTGGATATAAAGATGCGATTCAGCTACGTAATCGACTTGAGCGGCGTCTTGAACAGACAATACGAGAGTTCGAAGAACGGGACGAATCAGACCCGCTACTCATTCTTGGCATCATTAGAGCTCCAAGTGGTCATAATCTAAGTATGCATCAACTAGTACAAATTCTTCGTATACTCCAAGATAGACTTGAGATAGATGAATCAGATTTGAATCTAGACACTAGCAGAATGAGAATAGAACTGGCACCGTGGATTCTTGATGAGCAGGGTGATACTATCAAGACTAATCTACAAGAACTTGGTGTTCTTGAAATTGGTATCTCATATGAGTATCCCTCTTGGGATCGTCTTCAGACATTATTTGAGCCAATTTAGCTAGTATTCAATTCTGAAACGGAGAATAGCTGCTATACCTCCCAAACGATGAAGTTGCTCTCCAGTCGGGTGCTCAGTTGATACGATATGGAATGTTCCTCGCGTTGCTTCAGTATTTCGGATTAATGCATCCATTTTTCTACGATCCTCATTTGTGTCCTCTCGAAGTTTCTTATCTGTAATGAGTAATTCTTCAACAGCGCCAAATTGAACGGCTCTCTCTACCTCTGCAAAACCATATGTTCCAAGTCCATCATCCTTAGAGATATGTTCAACCAAGGCTTCCACAAGACGTGTCTCAGTCTCCAGTTTCAGCTCAGTGATGGCCTTGCCAATGACTCCTCTGAAGAGGATTTCCTTTGCACCTGGCAATCCTATAGAATTTGTACTTTCAGCAACAACAGGGGGGAGATTCTTGATACCCGTACCAGTCAAGTAGTCTTTGAAGTGATCTTTAGTAAATCCTGGTCCTGCAATGACAATGAGGCCAATGTTTCCCTGTTCGAGCTGGGCTTTGATAGCGAGATTGATATCATCAAAAAACTCTTTCATTGTACTATCGTAAGATTTCTGATCTCCTCTTTTTCTTGAGATACTAGTACGAATACTTACTACTTCCTTGAGACCATAGTCTGCGGCAAGGAATAATTCTGCAGTTCCATCCTCTATCGTCACTAACAACGATACCGGTCGAAGCTGATCCTTAGTTGCATTATTTAGCCTATCAAGAACATATTTTGGCCAATGTTCCTTTATTATTGAAATTGTGTCACCTGGTTCAATGTTTATTGTATGATACGCGCCGATATTTACAAGATCACTCGGTCCCTCTAAGATTTGTCCTTTGATCCTGACACGATTAGAAAACGTATGAAACGCAACATCTTGTACACTCAGTTTGAGTGTCATCGGTTTTCTAACACTTTCCTGTTTCCTACTATCTTCATCACCAACACGTACTCGCCGCGTCGTTCTTGATATTACTATATCTTCAGGACCTACTGTATTATACAAGTGCCATAGATCATCTAGAGTTTCAATCTTAAGGACGATTAATCCGTCCTTGAGGGCACGTTTTAGTATTTTCAATTTGCCACCACCGAGTAGGTTCTAGGCTCAGAAGAAATAGTCTCTACTTATTGATTCTGATGTGTCGTGAGTTGATTGATAGGGAGCATCTAGTTCAATCCCTTTACTTAATATTTCTGCATCTTTCACATGGTGCGGCTGTACTAGGCCATCATCCTCCTGTACAGCCAAATCTCCCGCAATACGTATCAGACCACCAAGTTCTCGCAGACGAAGTGTGAGTGCATTCTTCTTGCCATCATAAAGGAATGCATTTTTCTCAGCAATACTAATTACATCTTTTACAGAGTCTAATGAAAAATGAGGAACTTTTCCATCTTCTTCAACAGTCTGTGTAATAAAACGAATCAGACTATCAATATTTGTTTCATTCTTTTCCATCCATGATGAGAGCATAATCTCGTACCCGTAACCTCTGATTCTTGATCTGAGAGCTGGTAGAATGTCTTTGATGTTCTCAGTATTACATGAAGCAAATAAGATAAAATCACATGGGACATTATCAACTCTTACGGCCGCTCCAGAACTAAGAGGGTTATGTCCCGATATCGAGTAGACCTTATCCTGCATTGCTGTGAGTAAATGACTCTGATATGGTCCTAGAGCTGAAATTTCATCAATGTACAAGATTCCCTCGTGAGCCTCATGGATTGCTCCTGGAATAACTCGTTGATGAGCAGCTCTTCCAAGAAACTCTGCACTACCATAAGGATCATGTTTCACATCTCCCAAAAGTTCGACATGACTTGCGCCACTTACTCTAATGAATCTATTAGATTCTCTTGCTACTAAGACCTGCTCTTCCTCTGTTTCTTGAGTAACGCCTGGTAGTGCCTTATGGTGTAATCTCTTTTTTGTTACAGAAATCTCATCTAATCTTGTCCGCTCATAGGTTATATGGAAGGATGAATCTGCAATCTCCTCAATACATGTCACTACTTTCAGTGCTGGTTCACTCACAACATCGAGGACTCTAAAGAGGCCATGATAGAAGTCACCATTTGTCCAGTCGTACCTCTTTTGTGCACCACACTCACTGCAAGTAGGCTCATCAGGCATTGCTATACTCCCACATACTTGACATCTATAGCCCATCTTTACTGCAATCTTGTATGGTAATCTATCGGGTTGTATATAGAAAACCTGATTCCCTGCTTTGTCCTTGTCGTCTGAGTTCTCCTTTGTATCACTAGTTGAAATTATTACAATGGGTCTATCAGGCATTGATTGATTTTTCTTCAGTCTAATCTCTTGTATTGGTGGTTTGAGAAGTGAATATGCTGCCTTTGCCAACATTGACTTACCAATGCCTGGTACTCCACAAAAAAGAACGTGCCTATGCTGTTGCACTGCAGATTTTACAATTTTGACAGCATGATCTTGACCTATTACTCTCTGGAATAGGTCAATTGGAGTTTCAACCTGTGCAGTTGTTTCCATTGTATCCAGAAGCGATGTCAAAGTCAAAAGCCTCACATATGCTCCATTCTATGCTATTTTGCCGCATCGAGATAATTGTGAGTATTACTTGAGCCCTATGAAAAATAAGAGAAAGGGAAGACCACAATGTGGTCTCGCCTTTTAGAAAATATAATCAATTATCTATAATCCAAGGTCATCAAAGGTCACTATTTGAAGACTGTCAGTTTTTTTCTCAATATCTGCCACAGCTGCACCAATAATTAATCCGGTGTTTTTTCTCACAGCACTATCAACTAGACGCTGTGTGATAACACCATCAAACACAATTGTTGAAACAGTATCAAGCTCATCTAGCTTCTTTGCAAGTTCTGCGACCCCGCATTCAACAATGATCTCCTTTTTCGAATTGAAGAGAACTGCCTTGAAGGCTTCCTTGATCTCACCGATTTTTTTAATATATTCTTCATCCACTGAAACAACCTGACGTTTGATTGGCTTTCTAAATGCATCTACTGAGCCTGTCTCACGATGAGATGGAAATTCATCTCTTCTTTTTGTTTCACGTTTGGATTTTGAGGTAGTCCTAGTGGATGCTTTGGTTATGGTGTCTTTCTGAGTTCCTCTTCTTTTTGTTGACATTTTCTTTGGTTGTACTAATTCCAAAGCTTGTTCTGCTGGAATCTGTGTCTGGAGTGCTTTAGCGACTTCGTGTCCTGTTAGTTCTTCGACCTCTTTTCCTTCAGGTGCTCGAGCAATATAATGCACATTGGCCACCTGCATGAGTTCTCTGAGAATCAAATCTCCTCCACGGTCTCCATCAAGAAAAGCGATGACTTTCTTTCCTCGCTTCTTTGTTAAATCTACAATTGTCTTTGGAATATGGGTACCTTCTACTGCTATTGTGTTCAAAATCCCACACTTCATGAGATTGATGACATCTGCGCGACCTTCGACAATGATTATTTCTGATGCATTTGCTAATTCTGGACCTGCTGGTAATCCATCCGGACCATATTTTGATACAGATACTTTGCGTCCTTTAGTAACCGCAGTTGTTATCTCATCAGTCCCTGGGGCGATATCTTCTTCCCACCCTTTCAAAATGCTGATTGCTCTACTGACAACTTTTCTTCTCTTTGCTCCGCGAATATCTTCAACCTTTTCAAGGATTACTTTTGCTGTACACGGCCCAACTCTATCAACTGTTTCTAGAGCTGCTGCAAGAATAGCTGTCGCGGTCTTATTTAGTGAGACAGGTATTACGACTTCACCTGTGCTGTTACCACCTTGAGTTCTGATTGCAATCTGGATTCTTCCTATGCGTCCAGTTCTTTGAAGTTCTCGTAAGTCTAAATCTTCACCAAGTAGTCCTTCAGTCTGCCCGAAGACAGCCCCGACTACATCTGGTTTGTCGACCACGCCATCTATCTCAATCCTAGCTCTAATTACATATTTAGCTGTACTTTGGTCGAAATCTGTTCCTATTTTTATGCACGTCTCCTGTGCTATACTACCACGAACTCCCTCATTCTTATCTACGTTGAACCTGCCTGCGTCTTACTACGCCCTAGGGCATTTGCCTCATGACTTTTTCAATCAGTCTGCCACGACTCTCCAATAATCTCCGAGTCTGGATTATATGATATGATAATCGTAATGAAATGATCCTGTGAATGATAATAGTCCTAAGACTAGCGCGAGCTGGCTCATTGACTTTGTTTCGGTTTTGAAGTCGGTGAGCCCGTAGCGCACGTGATATGATGATATGATGATTTGCAAAAGCACTGCTGATTCTATCCGGCTGTGCTAATCATGCCCTGTTCATCGCCAAGCGTATTTGAAGCTGTCGTTATTGCCATAAACACACTTGGAACTCTTGTTTTTGGACATTATCTATGCCTATCTATTTAGCGCCAAGTGGGAATGCTAATAACATCTCATTCCCATAATAGCATGTTCAGGATTTATTCTTGAACATGCACCTGACAAAGACCTTTTGGACGAACCTCAACGGACTTGCATGATGAGGATATTCATCCTTCAGATGATTAGTGGGTCACCCAGGTTTCGTACATTGTCAGGTTGGTCGGTATCGTAATTCCTGACACGAGACAGCTCAGCAGAGCCAGAAGCATTTCTGATGCTATGAAGCTGGGAGTTAGTGTGTACGGATACAGGTACCGGCTCCTCTCTTCTTGGATTGTTTCATTAGAATTTCAGTTCCTTTGAAGACCCTGGTTTCAATATCTCTACCCTCACATCAGGTGAGGTTTTACCAACTGCTTCTCTGAATTTCTCAGGATCTGTTTCGATTACTGGAAAAGTGTTGTAATGCATTGGAATTACTACTTTTGGTTTTACTAACCTCGTCGCTAATGCTCCTTGATTAATATCCATTGTATATGTTGAGCCAACGGGACAGAAAAACACGTCTGGTTTATACAGTTCACCAAAAAGTTCCATACTTGAAAATACTCCTGTATCTCCAGGATGATAAAATGAACCATGTGGGAATCTGACAATGAATCCTGTCGGTGCACCCTTGGAACATGAATGAAATGCTTGAACGAGAGTTACTATCACATTATCGACATCAACACTTCCCCCAATGTTCATAGTATGTACGTTCTTGAGTCCATCTGATTTTGCTTGGATAGCAAGTTCATTGATTGCCATGAAATATGCTCCGGTCTTCTTACAGATTTCAATAGCCTCACTATAACCATGGTCTCCATGATCATGTGTTACAAGTACTAAGTCTGCTCTCTCAACATCTCGTACCTTAATCGGAGAAGTTGGTCCATTTAACCAAGGATCAACAAGCACAGTTTTTCCATCAGACTCAATTTTAAGCGAAGCATGTCCTAGATATGTAACTTTCATCATCTTATCACCTATTATGCCCGTTCCTACTATTCTATCAATTTTATGCTTCGTAGAATGACCTATAGGTTTGTATCTGAAACTTAAATACTAGGAGATTGTCTTCTTGAGATGAAAGATTATGGATACAAGACCTCATCCTGATTTTATGAAAGCAGGACGAATTGCTGGAAAGGTTCTAAGTATTGTTGAAAAAGAGGTTCGTCCAGGAGTCCTTGTCCTGAAGATTTGCAAACTTGCTGAAGAGAAAATCTTGGAATTAGGAGCTACAGGACTTGCGTTTCCTTGCAATGTTTCTATAAATGAAGAGGCAGCACATTATACCAGTCCGCCAAATGATACAAAGAAATTTCCTGATCGTGGATTAGTCAAGATAGATATTGGCGCTCATGTTAACGGTTTCATTTCTGACACTGCAATCACTGTTGATTTAGATGGAACTTATGAGAAATTCATCAATGCAGCAAAGGACGCCTTAGAGGCGGCTATTCAAGCTGTACAACCACAAGTCCATGTTGGCGAGGTTGGTCGTGAGATAGAACAGACAATAAAGAGATATGGTCTTCGTCCAGTTCATCAATTATCTGGTCATCAATTAAAACAGTGGATTCTTCATGCAGGAAACAATGTTCCAAATGTTTCTATGAGGGTATCTCCATCCATGAGTGTTGGAGAGATGTATGCAATTGAACCATTTGCTACAAATGGAAATGGTACGATTAAGAATGGTCCAAATGCATACATTTTCTCGAATGATTTGAAGAATAAGAAGAAACTTGATCGTACGACCTTGAGAGTACGAAATGCTGCCAGACTATTATTCAAGACTCTTCCATGGGCACCAAGATGGCTACATGGAAAGATGACTGGTATAGATATCGATGTTGCAATCAAGGCTCTTTACCATGCAGGAGCAATTCATGGATATCCTGTACTCCTCGAAGGCAAAAATGGAATGGTTTCACAGTTTGAACACAGTGTCTTTGTTGGTCCGGAAGGAGCAATTGTTTCCACTCGACGCGACAATGAGCTCTCATAGCGGACATGGAACCGCTTAAGAGTAATTGATGTTTACCTCGGTTTTAGGTGTTAGTGTGGTCACTATTCCTAATCCTGAATCCGTTAAAGCAGGCAAGATTGCAGCTCGAGTCCTGAAAGAAATCAGTACAATGGTAGAACCAAAGACACGCATAATCAAAATTTGCGCAACTGCAGAGAAGAAGATCAGAGAATATGGTGGAATCCCAGCTTTCCCTTGCAATGTATCAATTAATCATATTGCTGCCCACAGCACATCTCCTCGTGGAGATAAGAGTGAAATTCCTGATTTTGGTCTAGTCAAACTTGATATTGGCGTACATGTTGATGGCTATATTGCTGATACTGCCTTGACAGTTGATATTGATGGAACGCTTGAGGGTTTTATTGCTGCTACAGATGACGCTCTTACTGAGGCAATTGCCACTATTAGTCCAGGAGTTGCTCTTGGAGAAGTAGGAGCAGTAATTGAGCATGTAATCAAGGAATATGGATTAAAATCAATATCTAACTTGACTGGACACAATCTCAAGAGGTATCAACTTCATGCAGGAAAACAAGTTCCTAATACAAAGAGCCGTGGTACACCCCTTGTCGAGGTTGGCGAGTATTATGCAATCGAACCATTTGCTACAAGTGGAATTGGAAAAGTAGAAGATAGTGACTATGTTTTCATTTTTGCTAATACTGGTATTAATGAACCTCTCGAAGGAACAACAGAGAAACTACGAACATATCTGCGGAACACCTACGGTCCATTACCATTTGCTTCACGATGGATTGGAACTAGCGCTACGGATATTGATATAGTTAATGAATTAAAACAGCTAATTCGTGAAAAAGCTATTCGAGGATATCCAATGCAAATAGAAAAGAAGACTCGACCTGTCAGTCAGGCCGAGCATACTATTTTCATCTCTGAAGATGGACCAGTGAATCTCACAAAACGCGATTAAACCTCGATTTTATCCTCTGGTTCCTCTCTTATTACATAGACTCCGTCGATAGTCATTGCACTCTGACACTTGGGGCAAGTCTGTTCAACAGGTTTTAGTATGTAATCTCCTTTCTGAAAATCACGGATTTCCTTGAAGTCACAGGCATTGCATTTAATCTCGGTAACTGTAGGCGGAGGTGGTTTCTCTTCCTTTGGTCTACCCGAAGTCAGTAAGGCAAATCCCATTGACATAACAAGCAGCCCTAAGAATGACCAAACATATGATAGAAGAGTCGTATCACCCATTCCATAGAACAGAATGATGAATCCTATGCCTGCAAAAACAATTCCAATCACTTTTGATAGTACACCCATAATTTTCACCTCATAGACCTATGCCCATAGTGTTACCAATCCCAGCTAGAATGATACTATCTCCTGGTTTTGTACGCTTTTGGATTGAAGTCTTTATTCTATTAATCACTTCTGGAATTGCATCTAGAATCTTCTTATCCATAACACCTATTGCGGCAGCCTCATCCTCCTTGACCACAATTGCCTCAATGCCAATTCCATACTCAGTAGCTGTCTGTTCTATGGCATACTTTTCAGGACCAGGATCGCCTATTGCAGCCCCAGATCCTTCAGATATTCGACCTAGTTCTTCACCCTCGTACTTCAGAGCGGCATCTACAGTGATAATTCTACTAATATTCTTACTACCAACCTCTTCTACCAATCTCTTTACTCCAAATCCTGGTTTTCCAACTGTGCCACCAGGTCCTGTTGCTCGGAGAGCATAGACTGTACGTCCTTCGGTTTCGACCTTATAATATCCTACTTCTTTTGATATCTCATGAATGTAACTTTGAGGAGAAGCACCATACTCTCTGGCGAATTTTGTTATTACAAGTGGTCCAATACCATCTCCAATGGGTTTTCCATCTGAGAACGCGCCTATTGCATCGAAGTATGCCTTTGACAATCTGAGTAGATCTGGCATCTGCATCTGAATTTGCATAATCATAATTTGACTTCCGGTCTTTTTGCCAAGAATATAGAAATGTCTGACGACTCTATAGATGAGATTCAGAACCTGCGTTACTTCCAATGTGTTTTCCATGTTTTGGTGAATGCTGGAATCTGAATCTGGTGCAAGATCCTGAACAAACTCCTGGAATCTATCTCGACGCTCATCTAGCAGATGGTCTAACCGTTTTAGGATACCTGCGGGATCGAGGTCGACAGGCATGATTGTAAAGAAGTCCATGAACCGATCTAATTCTTTTGCAACCTCTTCTTCTGATTTTCCTAATTCTTTGAACGTATCAATAGCAGTCTGTCGTGATTCGACAAACATCTTCTTGATCTCAGCTAATCCTATCTCAATCTGCTTCAGCCATTGCCATATCTGAAATTTGGCTCCATAGAGACTGAATAGCATGATGAACGCAAAGAATGCAATATTTATTATCCAACTGAATTCGTTTGTTCCGCCTATCTGCATGTAAATCAAATCCGATTGCATTTTGTATTCTTTTAATGGCTTCTATCTCTACATTTTTGTATTAGTACATTTGTTAGAAGAAGAAAAAGTGGCAGCTCCATGGCCTGTCACGCGCTCGCGCAACGCACACCTCCATGAACGTCAACAGAGGCTTAACTTCTGAGTTCGGCCGAGATCAGGTGAACCCTCTGGACTATGGCCGCCATCAAGATGAGTTGCTAGAACATTTGGTTTTAAGCATTACTCTCTGACAACTCTTTTTTCCTCGAGCGTGCCTGAGAGAGAAATCCGCTCACATCATCGTCCCAAGTTCCATTATTCTTGAGCAGTCTTTGAAGAAGATTGTGAGTATAACTTTGAAATGTCGTTGGACGAAGACATCTGATTATCAAATCCTGTTCCATTCCCATTTTAGGAAGATGTGATACGAGGTTGTAAGCTAGAGTTTCGGGTAATCTTGATAGGATGACAGCCTGTTGATACTTCTCTCCCAGTTTAACTAAAGATGTAGGTGTGCACTCAAGAAATGCATCACATACCGAAGTGACTTTTTCTGGAGGTCCATGAATAATCGTGGATAGTGAGATAAGTTTGTCATTTGTAGCCTCATAGGAACAATGAATTATACCTCTCTTAGACAAGTCTGATAACAGATACTGAATCCTCTTGCTGTCAAACCCCCACGGTTCAAGATATTCTTTCCTTTCCAGACCTGCAAGTCTAATCCCTTCAGAGGCTAAATCAATAGCCTTTGCTTCTTCCTGAGTGAGTCTGTAATTATTTATATTTGTCCAGATACCAGTCCTCTTTGCTATTCTTCTAAAAGAGCTTACGTCTTCTACTGACGACATAATTCTGTTGATGGGCACTTCCCAAGACTTATTCTTGACATTAAAAAGATCAATATTATACGTTCTACAAGTCCAAATTACATTCATGATTGAAGGAAGTATCCTCTTCACCTTTAGAGCTGCAGAGGGGGGCATAACCATCACCTGAAGATATGGTTGGTTTTCTACCTTAGAGCCCAATTTTGTGATGTACTTCATATGTTTATGTGGCCATCTATACGCTGCGCCAAGATATACAAGTTCAACAAGGCCTAATGATTGCGGATCAAGTCTACCTATAAGTCTGAGTTCATATATCAATGTTGAAAGTCTCTTTTTCCACGAATCAATCGAAGTCTTTGCATCTGCCGCGGTTATTGGGAATTTTGATATGATCTCTCCTCGAATATTCAATTCTCTAACCATATTTGCTGCAATATCAAACCAGTCTGGAAATTGTTCTGAAACCTTCTCCCAAAACATTAACCACGGTGATTCTGAAACATTACTATCTATTGCTCTTACTGGATCTGTCAAATGTTTTCTACCGGCAAGTGTCAAAATTTTCAGATACGAAGGCCATTCTACTCCTTCAACCAAACATATCAAATGTCCCTCTAATAATGCCCCGACAATTGGAAAAGACCAGTATTTGTACAAATAGTTGATTGGATCTGTTTTTGGAAGACCTTTCTTTAACACAATCGAAAGGAAAAGCATCAGCTGTTCTTGCACATCAATTGGAAAAGTTTGTGGAACAAGCTGAGAGAGAGTCTCTCGCATTGTCTTCCCTATTTTTAGATTTGGTATTGAAATATCTCGCAGCAGCTTTGCTAGTTCCTTCCACGATACACTTGGTTCGTCTAAAATATCTAGAATTTCACTTCTTTCCGATGTAGGAATTTTAGACCAAATGCTTGCATACCATATGTTCCTGAATTCTTGACTATCAATTAATGATAGTGCTTCTGCCTCAAATTGGTTTATGAAATGTGCTTCATGTATATGGCTATTATTTGGATTTGCTATTGTAAGCCAATACCTAGAATCATCTATTACTTCTTGAACAATATAGAGGAATTCTGAATCACCATTCTTCATTCTACCATAGAATCCATAGCTTGATGGAGGAAATATATCTTCAATAAATTGTTCTCCTGATGGATTATACATTCTAGATTTTTGTACCAAAGGTTTAAGGACCACTCTTACTGGTGATTCCAAAACAATTTTGTCTTGTTTACCATCTAGTCTGGGAATTATTTGTTCTCTCATCTCATAGACAATATCAAGTTCATTTGAGAATACTTTCTGACCTGATTTGTCTTTTATTGACATTCCTTGTTGATTAATAACGATAGAACCAAAACTAGAGTCATCCCTCAACCAGAACCTAACCCTTACAGCAGTGTCAATAGCCAATTGGGTATGCTCCTCAAGAGAATATCCAAATTGAAGTTATGACTTGCCCTTTTAGAATTGTCCATACGGGTGTTTAATTTGCTTGTTAACTGAAATAAAATAGAATATCCTCAGATCGAGGATATTAGAATGGCTGTAAACATCGAAACCAGTTCAACAGCCATAGAGATAGATCGGATCACCATGGCTCCGGAATACTTGGTTTTGCATCTGGTATCATCGTCTTTTTCACTTCCACTATTCTGTATACGAAAAATACAAGAATTATGTCAAGTGAATTATATTTGTAAGGCACATAGGCGATTTTGGAAAAAAACAGCCTTTTTTGATGAAATCAAAGTACATATTCAGTGCTCTTTATTTTGAGCAATTATCAATAATATTTACATGCTGGCATCTTTCTCTTCTTATGCATTGATTCTTGTCGAAAACTTCTTAACGCAAATTCATGTCCTGCCTCTCAACAGCGGGGCGGTGGCCTAGACCGGTATGGCGACGGGCTCCAGATCGTGACGCACTACGCGTCTGAAATGAGCGGGTCATAAAAACTGTCGCCAGGCGAAACTCGTCGATCGAGGGTTCAAATCCCTCTCGCCCCACCACTCTTTCTTATTCTATCAACATCCGCGATGGTAATAAGCAACACTGTTCTTTGAGAAAGTATGACTTCAGGAGGAACTCATCTCCAAGGTATTGCAGGGATTGATGAGGCTGGACGAGGTCCGATGATTGGACCTATGGTCTTCTGCGGTGTTATTATTGACAGTGAGGAGATGGCGACTCTGCAATCTATTGGCGTTAAGGACTCTAAAGCACTTACTCCATTACGTCGTGTCAAACTCAAAAGGCAGATAGAGCAGATTGCAAAGAAGGTAATAATCCGAAAAGTATCAGCGCAGGATATTGACAAGCGGAGAAAGCACACAACACTAAATGAAATCGAAGTTACCGAGTTTGCTGCCATTGCAAAGGCACTGAGACCAAGTGAACTCTATTTAGATGCTGCTGATGTCTTGCCTGACAGGTTCGGTATAAAAATCGGTAAATTAAGTGGTTTGATGTCTCTTGGGACAAAAATAGTTTCAGAGCACAAAGCTGATTCAAAGTACCAAATTGTATCCGCAGCTTCGATACTAGCGAAAGTAGAGAGGGATAGTATCATTGGTCGATTTCATGAAACCTACGGTGATTTTGGGTCCGGGTATCCTAATGATCCGAAGACTGTGCAGTTTGTTAGGGATATAGTACGGATGAATTACAAATTACCAACAATTGTTAGAAAGAGCTGGAATTCTGTTAGAAGAATCATCGATGAAGAATCCATGCACCAGACACGACTTGATTAGTTTCTATTGTTCTCCAGACCGTTCTGTTATTATCTTCTTGAGTTCTCTTGGTTTATCGATACCATCTAATTCAAGCTGTCTTATGACCGGGATGTCTGAAACACTTTCCTCGCTGACTCCCTCTTCCACGAAAATCACCGCATCTGACTCGGAAACATGAGAAACACTCTTCAAAATTTCCGTCCTTTTCTTCAGACTCCAACTCTTAATTGACCCAACTCCAGATATCACTGGAGTTCCCTCTTCTTTTGCAGCAACATGGAATGGTGCTCTATCTGTCCATAATACTCTCATTCCTAGTCGTGCAAAGAATTCATTCACACGGACTTCAAGAAAATCCGTTGGTGTGCTGATCTTCGAGGTAAGTACCTCTCGTGGTTCCTTTAGAACATCAATTGGAATCATGAGATCTGTTTCAAGAACCTCTTCAAGACGTTCCGCAGTATCAATACTGACATCCATCTCATCCTTTTCATAGGCAAGAATTGCTCGTGCTGAAACCTGGACACATTCAGCAAGGTTTCCAGTACTCATTTTGTGTTTCAACCTTGCTTCCCGAAGTTTTGCTCCATCGATTGCAACCAGACGACCACCTCGCTGTGCAAACTCCTTTGGCATTCGGTCTTCGGTGATTATGCTCTGAAAACTATGAGGTGTAATGCTCGAAAGTCCATGGCGTTTGTATACCACACCTGAGTCGAGATCGCCCTTTCTTGTCTTTTTTCCAACTATCAATGGTGTTGCATTAAAGAATTGCGCAACGAGCTGCAAAGCTTCTGCATCATCCTTTGTTAATGCATCAATGTTAGCTAGAACTTTAACAAGAAGTAATCTATCTCCTTTACGTGCCACAAGATCAAAACAACTTGGCCGAACATCGCATTGTGAAGAAAGACTAAACCCAACCTCATCTAACTGAGATATTACCTCCTCTGTCAGTTGAGTTCGAGCCTTGGTCAATATTATCAACCAATCCTAAATTAGTTGTCAACCCTTTTCAGGATATCTAATACTGAAATTCACTCATGGAATTATCAGTTTTTGATTTCTTCTTGTCTGTAGTAAAAACTATCCCAATAGTCGTTGTAGAGGGCATTTTCTGTCTGATTTTTTGAATTTGTGGTCTTGCTAGCTGCTCGACAGGTACCCAACTACTGAAATTTTCCCATGATAGGTTATCATATCCTAGGACTTTATGAATTGTAAACAGTTCTGCTTTATTTCCAGCTACTGTATAGATACCTGGTCCATAATCAAGGCGTCTAAGAATTATAATTGGTAACCGAATATCATCATGGAATATTTCGGGAACTTCATCTCTAAGAAATTCAATATCTTCGATACGAAAGACGGACACATCTCCGCATCGTGTATAAAATTTCGGTTCGTCTTGAATGAGTAACTCCTTCAATGTCACTCTGAATTCGGGAAGATGATCGTTTAAAGTTTCAATTTCGTGCTGAAGAAAATTGTCGATACTTGGGCTCAACCCATATCCTCCGTCACTCTACAGACAATGAATCTATGGTCCTTCTCTAGCGGATTCAAATCAATGTTTTCAACGATTTCGAGTCCTCTACTATCAAGTTCCGCAACCTCTCTGCCATAGACCTCATCTAGGCTCGATGTTGAATCAATACTTCTTGCTTTAATCGCTAGCATACCCCAAGCTCCAAAAGAACAGAAGGTTTTCAGATTCTCATATAGTATACTTGCTTGATTTGGTTGCGCTACATCTTGATAGACAACCTCTATCGTATCTGATATCAGAGGGGCATAACGTGCAGGGTGTCTTGCATCATCTAAAATTGGAACGATATTTTTCCGTACGGTTGCGAGTTGAATCAGATCTCGCACTGTACGTTGAGAGAACTCTACTGCATAGATAACTCCGCTCTTAGCTACAATATCTGAACAATGACTTACGGTGGTACCAGATGCTGCACCAAGGTAGAGAACTTTAGAGCCTGGTTGTATCGGCATCTCTGATAATCCTAACTTGATGGCTGCTGCAAGTTTGGATCTTCTTGGTGACCAGAGTCGATATTCATTGCTTTCGTGAGCAATCAATTTCTCTCCATAAACACTTTTTCCAGGAGCAATTGATCTAGTTGCAATTGAACTTTGGTCATCATCTCTAACAGTGTATACTCCTGTGAACTTGTATGGTTCTATTGATGTCATTACTTCCGTTTTCCTCCTCTCTGTTTATAATCTGAGTTTTTCTTTCCACGACCTCTACGGTCCTGTCCCTTTCTTGGTACCTTCTTTTTCTCTACTTCTTTGGGTTTGTGTGGCTTGACTGGCGGAGGTTCTGGATTTTGTTTCTTGATTTCTTCGACTCTTGACATGAAGTCTTCTTTGAGCGTTTCTCCTTCGTTTCTATCCGAATATGCGTCTATCCTAGCTGCAATTGACAATTTTCCAGCAAGTGCCCGTGCAACTTTTCCTCGTTGCCAATATAATGCATTATGTACTTCTGGAACCCTATAGATAATCCCATGTTTGGGAGGATCTGCTCCAGTCTTCAGACTCCTAAATAGTGCTTTTTCTGCTCCAAAAACCTGTACTGTACTTGAAGGTTTACTAGCTAAATCTTTCAGAGACCCTGCAAGGCTTATTAAACGAGCTCCAATCAATGGTCCAACAAGGGTTGTCACATTTGGTGCAACTATGTTCATTACTTCACTAACATATTCCTCAAGACTCTTTCTTGAATCATATAATGTATCTATAGCAGCGGCTAGGTTTCTAATAATTGCAAGATCCGATTCTCGTAGTTGTCCTCCAATGTCACCAGGAATGGCGTCAAGTACTCGATCTATGATGTTAGAAGGGACGCCTGCGTCTTCTAACGATTTACGACTCATGCGTTCTTTGCCACTGACTTCTCTCAGAATCCGAGCAAATTGATCCTGGTCCTCTACGATAGTACTTAGTGAGGGATGATGGACCGAGTACCATTCTCGTAATCTCATTACAAGTACGTTTATCGATTTATCTACTTCATCGATAGCATCTATGGCATTCTTGACAAGAAGGTCTTTTTCTTCACTTGCTATACTGACTTTGGATTTTGCTAATCTAATTGCAACATCGTGTCTATAAGATGCGACTTCTTCAATTGTATTAACAATCCCTAGTTTATTGAGGTAGTCGAATTGATTCTCTCTAAACCATTTTGTCACCTTATTGGATTCGAACCTTACGGTGATTTCCCCGCTTTTTGACAGTAATCGTGCTAACATCTGGTCCTCAATGATTACTTGCTTCTCTCCTAGTTTCTTAATTTCATCAGCTATTGTGGCAACTAATGATGATGGTTTTTCCTCACTTATTGTGAGGAGGTTGGTGGCTGCCTGAGATGCATCCGGATAAAAGAGATATTTCGCAACCACATTATTCTTCTCATCGAGTATGAACACTCCAAAGGCAGACAATGCAAGATAGACAGGCACAATGATTCCTTCCTTATTTGGATGGATTGCTTGAATATCAACTGTGCGAATAAATGTTGCCAACTAGCTTATTACGAAGCAGTATACAGTTTTTTCAGGGTGACCAATTGAAAATTCAAGGCTATTGGCTAGCATCGGGTATCTTGGGAGTTGCTGCATCCACAATGCTTAGAGTTTTGGAACATGGAGCAGATGCTGTTGTTACAAAATCGATTGGCACCAGTCCAAGAAAAGGGCATCCGGGACCGGCTCTTGCTGAGTCTCATGGCGGTCTCTTAAATGCTGTAGGGCTCACTAACCCTGGTATCAATTCTATCCAAGATGAACTGGAAATCCTTAGAAAAGCAAAAGCCACTTTTATCCTTAGTATTTTTTCTGAAACATCTAAAGGGATAGCAGAACTTGCTGAACGAGGAAGTCTGATGAGCCCTAGCGCTATTGAATTGAATCTCTCCTGTCCTCATGCTGAAATCAGTCAGATTTCTCATAGCCCTCAGCTCACATCAGAATATGTCAAAGCAGTGAAAAAAGTCACTGACTTGCCTGTGTTTGCCAAGATAACTCCTAATGCATCTGATTATGTTGCAGTCGGTATGGCTGCTCAAGATGCAGGCGCGGATGCAATTGTAGCAATCAATACTGTTCGCGGAATGAGGATCGATATTCAACAAATGACTCCAGTTCTTGGGAACAAAGTTGGAGGTCTCTCGGGTCCACCAATCTTTCCGATTGCCGTACGGTGTGTGTACGATCTCTATAATGCTCTCTCCATCCCAATTATAGGTGTTGGAGGTGTATCCAATTGGAAAGATGCTATAGAGATGCATCTTGCAGGAGCCAGTGCAATTCAAATTGGAACAGCAGTCATGGAGGATATGGCAGTCTTTTCAAAGATTAAGCAAGGTATCAAATCCTATCTTGACGAGAGAGGATATCGAAACATCTCGGAAATTATTGGTAAGGCGGGAGGGAAACTGCAATGAACACGGAACATTTGATGGGCAATCCACACTCTGTGAGAATCTCTGAAATAATCCAAGAAACTCCATCGATACGAACTCTGAAATTTACCTCTGAAACTCTGACAGAATTTCAGCCGGGACAATTTCTCATGGTATGGATTCCTGAAGTTGATGAAATTCCCATGAGCATCTCAGAGCAGGATGCTTCATCGATTGCAATAACAGTTTCACCAATAGGTGAGGCTACCAGTAGATTATGTTCGCTGGCACCTCGTGACTGGATTGGAATTCGAGGTCCATTTGGTACATTCTTCAATAGTATTCCAAAGAAGGCTTTAGTAATTGGAGGTGGTGTAGGAATGGCACCTCTGAGACCGCTAGTCTATACTCTACTTAAGAAAGACGTAGAGGTTACACTCTTGATAGCCGCTAAGACAAAAGATGAACTACTCTATCACAACGAGTTTTCCATCAATACATCATCAAACTTCAATCTTGAAATTGCTACAGATGATGGCAGCCTAGGATACAAAGGTCTAGCAACTGACGCTGCTGAGCAACTCCTTACTACTCATGATTTTGATATGATGTATACCTGTGGTCCTGAACTCATGATGGCTACTCTTCACAAATTAGCAGTGAATCATAGAATTCCTATTCAAGCTTCTCTTGAACGATTTATGAAATGTGGATGTGGCATCTGTGGTACCTGCGCTATTGATCCCACGGGGTATCTTGTCTGTCATGATGGTCCTGTCTTTACTGGAGTTCAACTCTCAAAACTTACTGATTTTGGAAAATATCACCGGGACGCGGTGGGAATAAAGAAATCGTTTTGAATCTAAAGAAAGATGATTATTTTCTTACTCCAATGATCTGTCCTCTGACATATCTCTTTACATAGTTCCTCTTATTTCTAATACGAGGGATTGGAGTATGTCTCTCGCGTCCTTTCACTTTTGGTGTGGACTCACGGACTTTTCCTGCCTTTGTTAGTGAACCATGTGAACCTGGCATCTAATCTTCACCTTTGACTAGATATAATTTTGAAAAGTTGTCATAAAAAGGTATCCAATTGACACCGTATTTTATTGTCTTTTTTTAACTTGAAAAAGTCTGACGACCTTAATAACACCGGTCAATACCGCAATACATGACCGTTGATTGTTAAATGGGCAAACTTGGACACTAGGTCGAAGCAGCCCGCCCACCAACGGCAGTGGACTCTAGAGGTTGTTGAACATCCATAATGTTCCGTGCAGCATTGACATCAGCGTGATAGTGCCTATCGCACCTTGAGCAGTAGAAGTATTCACCTCCTTTTTTCTCAGATGTAGAGATAGTATTCTCGACTCGGACTCCGCGCTCTCCACAGACATGACAAGTCTGAGAGGTCCATGCGGGATTTACCAGCCAGATCCCACCATTCCTGTGACCAAGAGCCTCTCGCCTGTAGTGGACTCCCTCGATCATCATTCCCCATAGATTTGTAGAGAGGTTCCAGCTGTGCCTTCCCATTCCTCCTTTTCCCTGAAAGGAACGGAGGTCTTCAAAGTAGATGGTCTTCACGCCATGCTGCTCACAGAACCAGACGGTTTCAGCGGCTACTTGATGAGAGATTTCCATATCTAAACGACGAATCTTAATCCATACGGACTCCAGCTCTCTTCCCTTCTTTAGAAGGATGGCTGGAGGCTGCTGCTTAGAATGCTTCTTCTCCCAGTTGTTCCGCTTTAGTGCCACTTCTGACATCAAGACTCGTGTCTTTTTTCTGAGTCTTTCCCGCCTCTCGTATAGTTCCTGTTTTCCTATCAAGGTTTCCTCATAAGAATCATCTCCATTTTTGATAGATACTACCATAGAATGTCTAAGGCCTCTATCAATACCAGCTTTTCTCTTCATTGCAGAAACTCCTCGTAATGTTGCTTTGAGCAATTTCTCATCTGGAGCCATGAAGGGAATATGTAGAGATACTCTAGTTCCTTCTATCTTAATGAGTGGCGGTGCTGAACGTCTACTCTTTTTCAACTCGTGGATTATCTTCTTCAGGTCATTTATTCGAACTTCGTCTTTCTCAGATTGCGCTTGCTCCCTAGCAAGCTCACGAGTGAACTGCTGTAGCCTGATAGTGTTCATCAATTGTCTACTCATGTCATCGAACTGAGATGCCCGATACTCAAGCTGAATAGCTCGCTGGATATGACCCTGTGCTCTTGCTGCCTGTGCCTTTCTCTTAGATCTCTCAGCTTTTCTTGGAAACCAGTTTAAGAACCGCAATCGCACAGTCTGGCTCTTGTATGGAGAAGAGGTATCAAGTTCATGTCCTACTATTCCAGGAGGTGTCTTAATGTAGAGAATGACCTCATTATCTCGTTCGGGATCCACTTCAAACCAATATCCCTGACCAGTAGTATTCTCTGTAGAAGCTGAAAAATCTACAATGTTCTTTTGGAAGGTTGGAGTGATGAAGGGAAATCCATTCTGTGTCCACTCCTTAACCTTATCGACGATTAGAGTTTCAGTCCGTGCCTTATCAGGAGATCCTTTCTTTAGTAGTTCACGAACACTCTTTCTTCGCTCACCTTCTTTCAGAGGATTCGTTTTGTAGACCTCTTTTTCTAATACACTCCTCACTTGCCTGCATATTGAGAGAGCATAATGGTAGGAACCTCTAGACTTCTTCTCAATAGTTTCCTGTGTCTTGCGAGCAAGATCAGAGGGAATTCTTCTATTAGTCATAAGTCGCAGGAGTAGTTGTTCGTTAGAATCTAAAATGTCTAGAAGTGACATGGTGAGTCTGCGTCGTGAATACTGGCTGTAGATTATACGAGCTGCGGTTTCAAGAGCGTTACGATGTAGTCTTTCATATACCAGTCTTCCAAACTCATTATCTATTTTCCATTTTAGACTATTCTCTCTCCGAAAGACAAGATAGGTCATACCATTACTCTTCTCTATTTCACGACCTAAAAATTGAGCATAGGATGAATCTGAGAACACTCTCTCAAGTATCAAATTTACAGCTTTCCTAAAATTATCAAAATTTAGAGATAAAACTTCGAAATCAAGGGTGTTACATTTTCGACCACTGAGTTTACGAAGTATATCTGATGGAACAATAGAGGTCAATGGTGTTCTATGATGTCCTTCTCGCGATACAATTCTGTGATATGAATTAAGAGAGAATTTTTGAACTAGAAGTGTTGATGAAGGGTAACGTTGGTTATCATCCATTGTTATATGCTCAGGTCTTACAGAAGTAGAGACTGTTTGCACGCGGGGATGACGCCGCGAATCTTTCTTCATCAACATTCACCAAGGTGATGTTCTAATCTAGATATATAAGCCCATACTTCGTATGGGCAACGTTGGTTACCAGTGTTAAAATTTAGATGAATATTTGATATTCAATATCTGAATATTATAAAGAATAAATTCAATTTACAAAATACACAATAAAATATTGACCCGTAAAATACAAAGATAAATAGGAGTGTGAATAATATGATGATGTGATGACCCGCTTACGAGGACGACCTGTTAGACCAATGCCAGTACATCCAGAGAGAATAATATCCAGAGCTGTGAAAGCAGGGCTCTCAGCAACCATTGAACTTCAACGGAACATCAGCAACAAGGCTACGAAGAAATACTATGAAAGATCACGTGAGCGATTTGTCATCAGGCAACAGGTCTATCAGCTGACAAAGGAGAGAGGGAAACCTGACTTCTCATACATCAGTATGGCAGAAGCGCCTACTCGTACAGATGCACGACAGATGTTCTATGAGCAGGCAGTCAAATATGGTTTCACTGAGGTCAACAGACAGAAAAATTCCAATGATACAGTTGACCCATTAAACCAACGATTGAATGCATGCGGAGCAATTGTGAGAGAGAACTCAGAGGTTGATTTCCAGTTTTCCACTCCAGTAGATTTTGGAACCTATACCAGAAGAGATGGAAAGGGGATCAAAAAGTATAGGCGTGCAGGATACAATGGATCATCTTTTGGTCCAAAGGTTATCTTAGCACATCCAGACTTACCGTCATTAGACTTTGGTGATGCAGTTCGTACTCATAACGAGTACCTCGCCACTTTCTGTGCCATTCACAATGTTCCTGTAAAGGAAACCACCAGATACTGCCAGCTCTTCTATCTATTAGTACGTCCCTATCTTGAGTATCTCTACTCCGAGTCTGAGTGTGGAAAGAAGAATTTCCAGAAGGGTGTGAACTGGGCACTCCGACAGATCAAGGAGTTGATCCGTAGAGATGGCTATCTGCCAACCATGTGCGAAAAACGGACAGTGACAAAAGAACTTGAGTTCGATGACGATAGAGACAAGATCCAGCAAGAGAATGAAACTTTATTCAAGAGAATAGAGGAAGAGGCAAGAGAGTTCTATGGAGATCATGTTGCAGTCAAAGAGCTGAGTAGGTTGAGAGGAGATCTTGGAGATGATAAAGAGGAAAAGCGTGAGGTGGATGATTCAAAGAGAGATGATGATGATAATATATTCACAGTGAATGATGTGGATTATATCAGAAACGAAGTTGCAAAGAGAGCACGAGTTGCTGGCTCGATTATGCACCGTAGAATTTCAGATATGTTTCTCAGCCCCTGGCACATCAAGGATGTTATTATATCCGGGGACAGATATGCTCGCCACTCTGACTATATCATCATCTCAGAAGTACCGATTCGGACAGCTCATGGATTAGGTAAGATAGATCTTATACTCTGCAAGAGAACTATTAGCGATGATGGAAAACATGCCTTCTGGGAACCTGTCTTTGCCCTTGAGATCAAGACGAGGTTAGGACAGAGTCTCTATATAGATGCGAACTATAAGGAATCGGAAGTCAGACCTGAAGGGAGTTCCTTACAACGGGTGGTCTCTAATTTTCCTCTCAGCGACCACCCTCTCAGTGAGGACATGTGGGATATGATTGTAAATTCAACGCCAACCCTTTCTGCTCGAAAACAACTGGACATATACTGTCAAGCACTGAGTGAGAGTTACAAGGAGGCAACGCAACAGGAACTGAGGCATATTTTGAGAGGAGTTGTGATTATAGAGTCCTCTTCGGATATCTCTAAAATACGCGGAATACTGGAACCACTAATCATCAAGGGATACGAGTCGGTGAAGCATAAAGTACACAAGGTAAGACGTACTTTCTTCACACCCGATAAATGTGATAATGGTCGGATTGCACTAGTTATTGACAGTCAACCAAGTCAAAACTTGCAGGATGTTGAGAAAACTAAAGTTCCATGGAATCCAACCTATACTCCCTTCAAGACCAAGAAGAAGTCAAAGAGAGAGTTCATCCTCTACCTTGCAGGACATTCGCCAACCTCTGCAGGACAATCTGCTGCGTGGAATGCACGATACTATCACGGGCTTCAGATGCTCTATGAGATCAAAAAGAAACATGAGAATGCTGAATTTCACTGGATTGATCTAGCAAGTCAATTCAATGAGCCACATCTTGCAGAGGCACGCCTTCGATTAAGACCAAGAGGATATGCAGAAGAAGAACTAGCAAAGGTGCACGCTGACCATACTAGACTATTCTTTGAAGAAATCAAAGTACAAGGCTACCTTGATGAGAGTTTCACCTTCCTCTTTAATGACGGTGGTCTACCGTCATTTATTTTGGATACAAAACAGAAGAGGCAAGTGATTGTCGTCACTGGAGTAGACACCATCCGTAATGCAACTCCAATGTCTTATCAGGATCGTTTCTCTCTTCTTATAGATCATCTACTGAGTAGTCTTCCCGATGATGAAAAGACCATGGTGGTGTGGTTCGACTCTCCCGTGCCCTCAATAGAGAAGTCTGTGTCGTACTCGACCAGAGCACTCCTTCCATTCTATGAGACCTCTCCCCTCGGAGATATGGTAACAGAGATCATCTGGAATCTGCCAGTTGCATCAAGGAGCGCAGTACAACCAGAGAGGTGGGGACTCTCAACAATTGGTGATGCCCCCATGCACGATGATATCAGAGTCATTGTCCGTCATAGTCCAACTGATATCAGTATAAAACTGGCTCATGTCCCCTTCTTGAGAGGATGGTCGAAGCGGTTCAGGAACAAAGGGAGTGGAAAAATAATTCGAGAACAAGAACTGGATGACATAGTTCCTGAGAAGACAGTAAGAGACCGTCTGAAGCTTCTCTCTCTGACTATAATCCCATGGTTGGTGCAGCTCTGGCCTCAAGAAAGACTTGTCGAAGGTTACCCAGAGACCCTTGAAGAACAAATAACTCTCCTAGGTAAACAACATCATGGAGGAGATGAACCACTAGATATCACTTCGACTATTCTTCCTAGTTCACCATGTAGACCTCCTAGTGTACTTGATCTGGTGAGGTTCAGGCTTCCAAAGACAATAGATGCTTCATCGTATCAAGAGATGACCATCGGTAAGATTAACTCACAACGTCTCTACCGTTCTCCGCACAAACTACAGACCCAACCTCTTCAGACAATCCCTCAGCCTCTTTCTACAAGAGAAGTACAGGCTGTTGATAGTAGAGAAGAGCTTGATCAGGAGTGGCTGTTCGGTGTCAAATTTGAGAGTGAGAATGATGACATTCAGTCTTGGTGGATGGTAGTCCAAGATCCAGACCATCCTTCAAGGTTGCTTGCAGGCTGCTTCACAGATAGACCTCCTGATAAGGATGGATTCCTCTGGGCTGAGAATAGGCGCGAGGTACTAACGCAACAAACTCTTGATGAGATTCTTGGTATCCCACAGACAATACTGATTGGTAGGAAGAATGAGAAGGGAATGGAAACATGGAGTACTCTTGATGGAGAGGCAACACTCTTTGCAGGGACATTGGAACTCAGAGGGCAAGGTCGGTCAACCACAGGTCACCTTCGAGCGGTGCGTCAAACAGTCACAGAAGAGCCAGCAAAGAGTCCTTCCCTGAGTATACGACCATCAGAGTCATTCTACAAGAGAGCTTTGGAAACCCTGAGAAGATACTTCACCTCCATCTCTAGTCCTACGCCTGTCAGTGTTCATCTAGAGATGATGGATGACCTATGTCACGTAGTCTTGAGAGATACTGAAGACAATGAGGTGCAGGATATTCCTGTTGAATACACCGCAGACCTCATTGCACTCTTACGATGGCCCACGGTCAAGGAAGGTCCCATGTTCACTGATTCAGGAGAGTACGTGACGTGGAGCATCTTTGACGATATCGACTACGGAGAGTTAGACTTCATCCGTCCCTATGTCACCTATACTGCTGCGCGAAAGACTCCTGTTGAACTTCCCAAAAGAGTGTCCCAGTTCTTTGATGAGGTGAAATCTCTCTCCGTCAGCCTATCTCATGATGCCTCAGTCTGTCCTATTGTTTCAGGTACAGGTATGGACCATGAGGCCTGCTGGAGAATCGAACTACCCTCCAATTGTCCAACTCGAGTCAGGAAACAATTGGATAGGCCTCTGACTGGAGAAGAAGTAAACGGTCTCCTTGCCCCGGGAAGGCTCTTTACAGGGCGACTCTACACTTTTGAGTTTACACCCCCTATAGTATCTGAAAAGGATGAGAGCATTGTCTTCCACGAGGAACGATATATCCGAATGTTCTTTCGTAGTAAGGGACTACGTTTCAAGAAGCTGCCACCTGGTACGTTCTTACACGTCCCCGACCAAGAGTGGATAATCTCCATCGGATGGGATGGTAGACACTTCAAGTGGCAAGCTGAATCAACGGTTTCAAGCCTCTCCTTCAAGGGACATAATCAGACTGTGGAACTTGTCCATGGACGTAGTGCTCAGGAGGAATGTAACCGTCTTCTGAACATCATCACCTCCCAAATCCCACCAGCACAGATCCATGAGTACTCAGAACTGGAGGAGCATATCATAATGGGACTCAAGGATAGAGGCTACTCGAAGAACAGTCCGGCATGTGAACTCAGGGTCATCGAGCAGTCCGACGAGGTGTTTCGATATGGTATCTTCCTCACTGAGAACAGTCAGAGAACGCCTTTGGAGTCTTTTGGTATTGAGGCTGGAGAAGGTTGTATTGACGCAATTATGGAGGAGATTACAACTGGACTCACTGAGGGAGATGCAAGTGCCTACAATATCAGAAATGTGGAGCACTTCATGGAGCACCTGTTTTTCTGGGTGCTTGAACATATTCAGGAGGTCGAATGGGATGCTGAGGAACCTGTGGAATATGAGGTGACCCTTACTCTTGATGATGGCATGCAGTCCATCCTCTGGAAGGCGGAAGTAAGCGGGTCAGAGGAACATAAGAGAGGAGCGATATACTACGACCCTAGAGCACTCCCGGGTGTGGGAATACGAGAAGCAATCCGCGAGATGCAGGAAATCTTTGAGCGTGAAGTTGTTGGAGAGCTGGGCGAGGTCTCGAATTTGGATGATGTAATGAAACAGCAGATTCCAGAGATGATCCGAAGTCTTCTAGAGCGTAAATGATAGGGCTATTGTGCCTTGAGAGAGAGGCAGCTCTGAGTCCGTAAACGCGTCCAGAGAAGGAAGGGATGAGGACCATCATATCAGTGACCAGTTCCTTCTGTAGCGTTCTCTCTTCCTCCTCCATGAGAACTATGAGTCTGATGCTACAGTCCTGAAATATACGCTGTAGCAGGTCAACCCCAAAGCGAGCTAATCTATCCCTGTGGGTGATGAACAGGGTCTCGATGACTCCTCTCTGTGCAAAGCTCAGGAGCCGTTGCAAGTCACGCCGCTTCATGTTTAGGCCTGAACCGATATCAGTGAATATCAAGGATCGCGTCTTACAGTGCTGCCTGCAATGAATAATGAATATCTTAAATTCACTGTCTGAGTCACTCTTGGCTTTCTGGAGATGCCGACTATCCATACTCGTAAAAGACATCTCATATTATTTAATGACCTTAAATATCTGAACCAACACTCACATTCATGACCCACTCACAGCTGCGGCTACTATCAAGGTCCCTCTCTTTCGAAGACCATACCCCCCTGCACGTGGACGTTGATAGTTCGCGGCTGTGGGATTTAATTCATGATGAGAATGTACATCTCGTTCTCAGGAGACCCGCTCTTCTAGAGCTAGCTCGTCGCAAAGATCCCGATTTGATGGATTATTGTGAGAATCTTCTCAAGTCCGATGATTATGAGGAATGGCTCACTGGACTAAATACTATGACTGCTATTGGCACTTCTGAGATTGTTGATAGTCTCATCCTCGTCTATGCACGTTCGATAAGTTCGGATCGTCGCGTTGTTCTAAACTGTGTTGCGAGAATACTGACAGCAGAGCATGTAAAAGCGTTTAGTATCATGGTTCGCGATGCCGCAGTTCCTGGTGAGATTGATGTGACTGGATGGACAAAAGTCGCTATTTCAACCTTGGAAGATACATGTAGACGTTTTGGAATTGAAACAGTCTTCATCGGCAGGTTACCTGCAGTTCTTGATGGTTCTTCCTCTGAGAATTCAATAATAGACGACGTGATTTTTCCTCCTGAAAATTAGTTCTCATATTTACGACATCCCTGTCCACACCATATTCTATTAAACAGAATCATTTACTCTGTGTATTATATGACCGGTCCTGATGACTATGCAGTATACAGAGAGATAGTTGAAGAACTTCTCTCATCAAATGAACAGCTTAGCCGAAGGACTATCAATCGAATAAAGAATAAAGTATGCGCAAAATATCGCTGTTCCCGACCTCCCTCAAATGCCGATCTCTTTCAAGTCACAATTCCTGAGGAGGAAGAGATTCTACGACCTTTTCTTCAGAAACGACCTGTGCGAACGATTTCGGGCGTTGCTGTAGTTGCTGCCATGACGGAACCTCACAAATGTCCTCATGGAAAGTGCGCTTATTGTCCAGGTGGTCCAGACTTAGGTGTTCCTCAGAGTTATACTGGGTATGAGCCTGCTACGATGAGAGGTATTCAGAATGACTTTGATCCATATCGTCAAGTAGACAGTAGACTTACTCAACTGAAGACCATTGGACACAGTGTGAACAAGGTTGAGCTGATAATCATGGGTGGAGATTGGTGTTCGAAACCTGGGGAATATCAACAGTTTTTCGTAAAAGGCTGTCTTGATGCTATGAATGGAAGTATCAGTGAAACCTTAGAACAATCAATGAAAAGGAATGAAACCGCTTCTATTCGAAATGTAGGATTGACATTTGAAACCCGCCCTGATTGGATCACAAAAGAGAGTATCGATGCCATTCTCAAGATGGGTGCTACGCGAGTCGAGATTGGGGTACAGACGCTTTCTGATGAAATACTGGAAACTGTTCAGCGTGGTCATGGAGTTGATGCTACGGTCAATGCGACCAAGCTCCTACGTGACAGCGGTCTCAAAGTGTGTTATCATATGATGCCGGGACTTCCTGGAATAACACCTGAACACGATATTGAAACCTTCAGACAGCTCTTCTCTGATCCAAGATTTCGACCTGATATGTTGAAAATCTATCCGACTCTTGTAGTGAAAAATACTAAGCTCTACGATTGGTGGGTAGCTGGAACATATACTCCCTTCACGAATGAACAAATCGTTTCAGTTGTATCGACTGCGGTCAGCGCCATGCCTGAATACGTTCGTATCCAGAGAATGCAGCGGGATATACCACTCCATCAAATAGAAGCTGGATTAAATCAGGGAAATCTCAGGGAGCTCGTTCAGGGGCGGATGAAGGAACAGGGATTGAGAAATCCTACTATTCGATTCAGAGAGGTCGGTCATTTTCAAATGAGATCTGATGAGCATATCAATCTTGATGACATTCAACTAATACGACGTGATTATGAGGCTGCTAATGGCACAGAAATATTTCTCTCCTTTGAAGATCCTCATCTTGATGTACTCTTTGGATTCATTCGACTTCGGTACCCAAGTGTTGATGCCTATCGACCTGAAATAATAGAACATCCTTCTCTCCTCATTCGAGAACTGCGTGTATATGGTCCCGTTGTCGATATTGGCAAGAGAGATGAGGACGCTTGGCAGCATCTCGGGCTAGGTGAAAAGATGTTGGTTGCTGCTGAGGACATTGCCAAATCTGAATTTGATGCTACCCAGATTTTGGTCAATAGTGGTATTGGTGTCAAAGAGTATTATCGTGGGCTTGGCTTTACCAATAAAGGTCCATATCTCTCAAAGAAACTCTAAATCGTAGATGTGACAAGTTCTCTGCGAGAATCCTCCAATCTTTCATTGAATTGCTCAGGAATCTCAAGATTTGATGTATGTCCTGCTCCAGCTATTACCACACTCTTTGAATTAGGAATCTACTCAAGCATTCTCTCTACATGTGTGAAAATAGCTTTTCGTCCATTCTCTCCAATAATGATGAGTGTCGGAGCTTCGTTGATCTCTCGCGGGAGGAGCTTGAATGAATAGATTGCATCAATGGTTTTCAGTAGTCCGTTTCTCTTTAATTTAAGTTGCTTCTGTTTGAGCTACTCCTTCACATCATCATCCACATCGAAATATTTGAACGACCAATCTGCGTACTTTTGCAATTTAGAACACGTGTTCTAAAGATTCAGTGAACTTAGAAGAAGATTAAGAACTTTCATTATCATAAACAAGAAATGGCGCCGAGGATGAGATATGCTCGAAATCACGAGTTGTGATTGTCTTTGAACTCATGCGTGCAGAGCACACCGGTTGCCTTGGACTACAGTTTCCGAAGAAACCGGTTTTCAAGACCGGCGCCGTAATCCGGGCTTGGCTACCTCGGCTTGCTTCTGACACCGTTGGAAATGCCTTTTAAGCTTCTTGTCGTGGTTGATATTCGGAGAGTACTTCTTTGAATCGCGGATTTAGATTTCATGAGCACACAGCAGACATCACCATTGAGTGTTGGGCACCGACTCTTGAAACCGCTTTTGAGGAAGCAGCACTTGCAACGTATGAGGTCATTATGGACACATCAACAGTAAGGCCTATTCAATCTGCTGAAATAATATCTCATGGATTCGATCTACAGGAATTATTAGTTGAATGGATTGGTAAGTTGATCTCATTAATAGATATAGATGAAAGATTCTACTCCAAGTTTGAAGTTGACGAGATCTCAAAAGGGCCTGATGGATTTACATTAAAAGGACGTGCTTTAGGAGAGGCAATTGATTTCGAAAGACATGTCACGCGTACTGAAGTCAAAGCAATGACTTATGCTGATATGAGGATAGATCAACAGCCCGAACGAACAACACTCTGGTTCACACTTGATTTGTAGGAGAAAGTAAAATGACAATAAGCGTAGCAATTCCAGACACTAGTCTTGTTGATTGTCCAAATCTTCGAGAGAAGACAGCAAAGGTAGGACAGATTGCACGCGCGTTAGCTATCTTTAGAGCGGAAAGCGTATTCATTTACAAGACGGGCCAATTAGCAGCGTCAAAGAAGAGAGATGTGGACCTCCTCGATAAACTTCTACGATATTTAGATACACCACAATATCTCCGACGTAGGGCTTTCCCCAAATCGCCCTCTCTTCAATTTGCAGGAACACTTCCCCCCTTACGTACTCTCAGCCATCCTCTTGAGTCCTCTGTAAGCAATCTAACCGAAGGAACCATTCGATGGGGAATTCAAGTTCGACCAAACTTTATTGACATGGGGCTTGAAAGTTTTGTGGAGTATCATAAAACAGTTAGTGAACGTGAACCCACACTCTTTAGAATTAGGAGTACTAATCCTCAGATTGAACTTGAACCAATCAAACGTTCAGATGTGGGAGTCTACTGGGGATTTGAGGTCAATAGAGTTACAAGCTTGTTGGAATTACTAAAGCAATCTAAGAGGTTCACAAGGATTGGATTCTCAAGAAATGCTCCATATTTCAATAAAATTGAGGATGACTTGCGATTGACAATCTCTAATACTCATTCAGTACTAGCTGTGTTCGGGAGTCCGACTCATGGAATATTGGATATCTATGCTGACACAGAAAAGGAAGATGTCAAGTATAATGTGGACTTTTGGATAAATACAATCCCCGATCAGGGAACTGAAACTGTACGTCTTGAAGAGGCTCTTTTCATCTGTCTTGGTCTCTTGAATAACTCGCTTGGATCACTCTATGCTAGACCTGGATATATCCAATAATCTGTCTACATCCGTGAGCTTTTTAGAGAATTATGTCTGGAATGAGTGACTTTCAAACACTCTGAGAATATTTAGAGGTTTAACAATGTTGACAGATAGAATTGAAAAGTTGAGAGAACAGAGTGTTGGTACGAAACCATATATCTGTACTGAACGCGCAGAACTTCTTACTGATTTTTATCAAAGCGGTGGTGCTACACTCGTGTCCACTCCTGTCGCACGAGCATTAGCCTTCAAATACATCTTAGAGAATAAGACAATAATCATCAACGATGGAGAACTGATTGTTGGTGAACGAGGGTCTGCACCATGTGCGACACCTACATATCCCGAGTTATGTTGCCATAGTCTTCGAGACCTAGACATTTCAAATTCACGAGAGAGGACTCCTTTCCTTGTAAGTGATAGGGCCAGGTCTACTTATGTTGAGGAAATAATTCCATTCTGGACTGGTCAGACAATGCGTGAAAGAGTATTCGCTGCAATGTCTGATGAATGGATGACAGCTTTTGAGGCCGGCGTCTTCACTGAATTCATGGAACAGCGCGCACCCGGGCATGCAATTCTTGATGACAAAATCTACAAGAAGGGTCTCTTTGCCCTTATTGATGACATCAACACGAGTCTCTCCAACCTTGATTATTATCATGACCCTAAAGCTTACGCCAAGGAGCAAGAACTTACAGCAATGAAAATTACTGCCGAAGTTGTCATTTTGTTTGCCAAACGTTATGCTGATGAGGCACGTGAACTTGCCCATCTGGAAAAAGATGATGTTCGGAAACGAGAACTACTTCAGATTGCTGATATCTGTGAACAAGTTCCTGCGTATCCCCCTCGAAATTATTGGGAGGCTCTTCAAGCCTATTGGTTTATTCACTTGGGTGTAATTACCGAGCTGAATGTCTGGGACAGTTTTAATCCTGGCCGCCTTGATCAACATCTCAATCCCTTCTATCAGCAAGGTATCATTGATGGAACTCTGACCCGAGAGTTTGCAAAGGAGTTACTCCAGTGTTTCTGGATAAAATTCAACAACCAACCTGCTCCTCCAAAGGTTGACATTACTGAGCAGCAGAGCGGAACATATCAGGACTTTGCATTGATCAACACTGGTGGTCTGACACCCACTGGACAAAATGGTGTCAACGAGGTCTCATATCTCATCCTTGAAGTCTGTAATGAGATGCGACTTATTCAACCAAGTGTCTGTATCCAGCTTAGTGCCAAGAATCCAGATAGATTTCTGATGAGTGCAGTTGATGTTGTGAAAGAAGGCTTTGGTCAACCTTCTATGTTCAACACTGATGTTATAATCAAGGAATTTCTCCGAGCTGGTAAATCACTCGAGGATGCACGTAGTGGAGGTCCGAGTGGATGTGTCACAATTAGTGCTTTTGGAAAGGAGAGTTGCATCCTAACTGGTTATTGCAACTGGCCTAAGATACTTGAGATTACCCTACATAATGGAATAGACCCACAATCAGGGAAGCAAGTCGGTATCACAACAGGAGATACGACCTCTTTCACCTCTTTTAATGACTTATTCGAGGCGTATAGAAAACAGCTCAAGTATTTCATCGATGTAAAAATAAAGGGTAACAACATCATTGAACGGCTCTATGCTGAGTATATGCCTGCACCGTTTATGTCTCTACTATTTGATGATTGTATTGCTAAAGGTCAAGACTATCACGATGGTGGTCCTCGTTACAATTCCACATACATACAAGGAGTAGGCATGGGCACAATCACTGACTCACTCTCTGCAATCAAATATCATGTCTTTGAAAAACAACGATTTTCGATGAAAGAGCTTCTTCAAGGCCTGAAGAGCAATTTTGAGAATAATGAAGTTATGCGAATGACTCTCTTGAATAAGACACCCAAGTATGGAAATGATGACGATTTTGCTGATGACTTGGCAAGGTTGGTCTTTGATGCATACTTTAAAGCCATTGATGGCAGACCCAACACAAAAGGTGGAGAATATAGAGTCAATCTACTTCCGACGACTGTACACATCTATTTTGGTCAGATGACTGGAGCAACACCTGATGGCAGACAGGCAGGATTTCCTCTATCTGATGGAATTTCCCCAAGTCATGGAGCTGATAAGAAAGGACCTACAGCAGTCATCAGATCGGTAGCAAAGATAGATCACTCTAAGACTGGAGGAACTCTTCTAAATCAGAAATTCATGCCAGAAGTACTGGATGACCAAGAAGGACGTCGAAAACTGGCTGATCTTGTTAAATCTTACTTCAAAATGGGTGGTCATCATATTCAATTCAATGTTGTCAAGGCTGAAACACTTCGTGACGCTCAACTACATCCTGAAAACTATCAGAACTTGATTGTTCGGGTAGCTGGTTATTCGGACTACTTTGTCAACATTGGGAAAGATCTCCAGAATGAGATTCTTGCTCGAACAGAGCAGAATCAGTTCTGATTTGACTTGATATTGTCAATTTGGGTGATGCAATCTCTCTAAAACTATCTGGCATACTTGTGGTCTGGATACAGAAACTGGCTTCAACTATTTGGATTTTGGAATTGCTGTTTTAGATATCTCTATCTTTTGCCACAATTTTTGATTCTTACAATCTTCGTGGTCATGAGGCAAGTTTTAAAAAGATACTTCCATCCTGCGGGTCTGTTGTAGTACGAATAGCCTAGTCCAACGGCCATTCGATACGGATATCAATGTGGTGTTAAATATGGCACACAGAAAGAAGAATGCACCAAGACGTGGCAGTTTAGCTTACTTGCCACGAGGTAAGGCTTCTAAGTTTGTGCCCCGTATCACAAGTTGGCCTGAGTATTCAGACTCGGCTGCAAAACTACTTGGTTTCATCGGCTACAAAGCTGGAATGACTCATGTTGTCATGACAGTTGGCAATCCAAATAGCCCCTTCTCAGGGCAAGAGACCGTTGTCCCGGTCACCGTGATTGATACGCCACCGATTAGGCCGTTCTCGATTCGAGGGTATGAGTCCACATCTTATGGTATCAGACTCTCAACAGAGGTTTTGGCTACAAATCTCTCTGAAGATTTAAAGAAAACAATGCCATTACCGAAAGATTACGACCATGAAGCTAAGCTGAAAGAGTTCGAAGAAAAGATCGACTCATTTGCCGAGATTCGGATGTTAATTCATACTCAGCCAAGACTTGCGGGGATTCCAAAGAAAAAGCCTGACATAATGGAATACAAGGTCGGCGCGTCAAGTATGCACGAAGCTTTTGAATATGCAAAGAGTATACTTGGTACTGATGTTCGTGTTGCAGATATCTTTGATGAAGGTATTCTGGTTGACTCTATTGCTGTGACCAAAGGTCATGGATTCCAAGGTCCAGTACGTCGTTGGGGAATTAGAATTCTTCAACACAAGTCACGAAAGACGAAACGTGGTGTAGGATGTATAGGTCCGTGGACACCAGGTAGCATCAGATATACAGTACCCAGACCTGGTCAGACTGGTTTTCACACACGAACCAGCTTGAACAACAAGATTGTGAAGATGGGTGAACGTGGTGAGGAAATAACTCCGTCTGGAGGTTTTGTGAACTATGGTGTAATCCGTGGTGACTACATAATGGTTCGTGGTTCTGTTCCTGGAGCAACAAAACGTCCAGTACGACTCAGAATGGCAATACGCCCCTCGAAAGGCCACATAGATGGTCCAGTACAGGTGAGTTACGTAAGTACGTCATCAAAACAATAGGAGGATGACAGTCTATGGCAACTATTAAGACTTATACACTAACAGGAAAAGCTAGTAAAGAGTCACTCGACCTTCCAGCGCAGTTTGATACTCCCTATCGTCCTGATGTAATCAGGAGAGCAGTGCTAGCTTTACAATCTCGTAGACGTCAGCCACATGGCGTTGACGAACTCGCAGGTAAACGTAACACTGCTGAGAGCTGGCAGACTGGCCATGGTAGATCAAGAGTGCCTCGTGTCAAAGGTAGTGGTACTGGAGCTGCAAACAAGGCTGCTTTTGCTCCTGGAACCGTTGGCGGTAGGGTGGCACATCCACCTGAGGCTCGAAAGATACTTGTTGAACAAATTAATGCTAAAGAGAATCGACTAGCAATCCGTTCAGCTATTGCCGCTTCAGCGAACCCAAAGCTGGTTGCTGCTCGTGGTCACAAGATTGACAATATTCCCAACATTCCTCTAATTGTGAGTAGCAGACTAGAGTCACTTTCGACGACAAAAGAGGTTCAGGATATTCTTACAGCTCTTGGCTGCGGAGATGATCTTGATAGAGCAAGTAATGGTCGAAGTATCAGAGCTGGTAAGGGCAAAATGCGTGGTCGAAAGATGAAGGTGCCCAAGTCCATCCTGATTATTATCGGTCAGGACTCCGGAATAGGCAAAGCCGCAAGGAATCTGCCTGGGGTAGACATTGCAGAGGTTCACGGGTTGAATGCGGAGCTTCTTGCTCCTGGAACACATGCTGGTCGCCTAGTGGTCTGGACAACATCCGCCATTGATAGGCTTGGGAAGGAGAATCTATTCCTCTGAGGTGAATCAAGATGACAGATCCTAATGAAGTGATTATCCGGCCAGTAGTGACTGAAGCCAGTCTTGAGGCGGTAGATAAAGACAACAAACTCATCTTTTACGTTGACAGACGAGCGAACAAAAACACTATCCGATGGGCTGTGGAATCCCTCTACGAAGTCGTAGTTGAAAAGGTTAACACACTGATAATGCCTGATGGAACAAAGAAGGCATTCGTGAAGCTGGCACCTGAATATAGTGCTGCAGAGGTTGCGACAAACCTCGGGATATTCTAAGGAGGCTGAAAAATGGGAAAGCGTATACTTGTACAGCGAAAAGGTCGAGGTACCACTCAATGGCGGTCTCCTAGCCACAAGAAGATTGCACCAGCCCGTCATCCTAAATGGGCTCCTGGCAAGACCTATGTTGGCACAATAACAAATCTGATTCACGAATCAGGTAGAGGTGCTCCTCTTGCTGAGGTCAAATATGAAGATGAGACCAAGACGCATTATATGGTCGCACCTGAAGGCGCATATGTCGGACAAGTCATTGAGTGTGGTGAAGATGCAACCTTAGCAAATGGTAACACCCTGATGCTCGAATATATTCCAGAAGGTACTCCAGTGTATAATATCGAGGGCAGTCCTGGTGATGGTGGAAAATATGTCAAGGCTTCAGGTCTGACTGCAACTATCATCTCAATTGATAAGACCAAGGCAATCGTTCGATTACCAAGTGGAGGACAGAAATCTTTCAGTCCACGATGCCGTGCGACAATTGGTATTGTTGCTGGTGGTGGTCGATCTGAGAAGCCATTCCTTAAAGCTGGTACTGTCTGGCATCATACCCGTGGAAAGGCACGAAAATGGCCAGTAGTGAGAGGAGCTGCGATGAATGCAGCCTCACATCCTCACGGTGGTGGTTCGCACCAGTCTCCTGGTCGCCCAACTACTGTCAGCAGAAATACTCCACCCGGTAGAAAGGTCGGTAATATCGCAGCTAGACGAACTGGTCGCAAGACAAAGTAAAGGATAGATTGAGAAGAGGCAGCTCTTCTCTCTTCTCTTCTTTTTTTCTTATTTTACAAACATTGCGTGAGTATTACACATATCCATATCTCCATACTTACTGGCTATCATAGAGGACTGAAAATGCGTCTCATAGCTGTACACTTACCTGATAGGATTCTGACTGATATAGAGCAACTTGTGACTAAGGGACTCTATCCAAATCGTTCAGAGGCAATCAGGATAGCTATCCGCGATCTTCTGAAACGAGAGTTATGGGATCAAAGTATGGCCCAGAAAGAGAGGATAAGTGAGGTCATAGGATAATGCGTTCATTCATTGACTCGGCAAGAGAAAATAGTCGCATTGAGAGAAGCTCTTCCACCGTACGTGATATTGGTCAGGCTCGTATTGTTGTTGTTGGTTGCGGAGGAGCGGGAAATAACACAGTCAAACGCCTTATGACGATTGGCATTCAAGGTGCGGAGTGTATAGCCATTAATACTGATAGGCAACATCTAGCTGTCACCACAGCTCACAGAAAACTTCTGATTGGAGAACGGATTACGCGGGGTCTCGGAGCAGGTGGTTATCCTCACGTTGGAAAGGCTGCAGCAGAAGAGTCTGCTGGACAGCTTACAGAGCTTCTTCGTGATGCTGACCTTGTCTTTATTGCAGCTGGTATGGGTGGTGGCACTGGTACCGGGAGTGCTCCCATCGTGGCTGAGATTGCCAAGAAAAATGATGCCATTGTTGTTGGCGTCATTACAATGCCATTTCATCTAGAACGGACAAGAATCGACAAAGCCAAGGCTGGTCTTGCTCGGCTTCAGGAAAATGTAGATACTGCTGTTGTCATTGACAACCAGAAATTAATGGAACTCGTTCCAGACCTTCCCTTGGAGGAGGCTTTTGGTGTTGCAGATGAAGTTCTCGCAAACATGGTGAAAGGTATCACTGAGACCATTACTATGCCCAGTCTTATCAACTTGGACTATGCAGATGTTAGGTCAATCATCTGTAACGGTGGTGTTGCGCTGGTCGGTCTTGGTGAAGCAACAGGAACTGACCGCGCAAATGATGCAATCAAGAATGCATTGAATAGCCCCCTCTTAGAAGTAGAATGGAGTGGTGCTACAGGTGCTTTAATCCACATCACTGGTGGTCCAGACATGAGTCTTGCAGAGGCAAATAAAGTCGGTGAACTTGTCTCAGAGAAGATGAGTCCTGAAGCAAATGTCATCTGGGGCGCCAGAGTCGATCCTCGTCTAAGTGGTGTTCTCCGAGTCATGCTCATCTTGACCGGGGTTAAGAGTCCACAGCTATTACCTCGATCAAAAGAAGAATCGAGCATGTCAGTTGCAACAAAACGACTCGCTGAGTTTGGTATTATTGGTTCTCAGACAACACTGGGTTCAACACGTGCAAGAGAACGAGCATTCGGCAAGATTCCTGAGACCACCCGTGCAACATGGGAAGAGCGACTCAAACCACTTGAAAAGACATTGACCAGCCGTAAACAGAGAGCCGAAGCTGTCAAAAAGAAGGATCTTGAAGAGCTCGGTCTGAAGAAACTTCTTGAGTAGTCGAACCTAGTGAATGCACCAAGCAAATATCCCCCGCAGCAATGAATCTATTTTGGACTAACTTGAATCCGGGAATTCTTGCTCTTTCATCCTGTGCCCATTAGTTATTTCTATGCTAGACCATGTTCTTTCAGCCAGTCATCCGCAATTGCGGCTACACGTTCGTAGAGTGGACCTGAACCGTCAACGCCTTCTGGTGTGACCTTTGAACTATATCTTCTCAATTTTCACATTATTGTAAACTAACCTCTTAGCACTTCATATAATCCCGCATATTTTGAAAATTTTTGGACTTTGAAGTAATTATTTGATCCAAATCTACTAGAACGAAGAGGACTATACAGGACACCGATTCCTGTTGGACTATCTATTTCTACTTTATCTACAAGTTTTCCACGCATCCATTTAAAGAAACCAATCCGTACAATCCATGTATCTGGTGGTCCATATTCATCATCAATATCTATTGGATTATTTTCATCATTGTATTTGAGATATAACCCAATAAGGGCGACACTTTGAACGATTCCGGCTCCCATGCCTAAACCCAGTTCATCAAGAAATTCTATTCCTTGAACTAATCCTACTACGTTTACAAGTACGAAAAGTACTCCGATAATAAGAAACCAAATTACTATGCAAGCAATAAAACATATCTCTTGTTTTCTATTGTTCATTTGATATCAAACCTCAATTTGTCAGCAGCAATCAAGTCTGTACCCCTCTAACACATTAAAAATAGAAACAACCGCAGAAATATCTTTTTTTTGTTTCATGTTATTTTCGCTGTTCAGCGATTCGTCTTTGAATGGATATGACAATTTCCAAAATAAAGTATCATAATCTCATCTATTTTGAGTGTAAGATTATTTCAATCAAAAATAAACCAGTTCAATATTATCAGCTGTGCCATGGTTCCATTAACTGAGGGATAAATATGACAACAATTAGAGAATACTGAATGATGTCATTGATTTTCAACTGAACTTGGACTTTGTAGAAAATAAGAAATCTATAGTCAATTGTTCCTGACTATTGCTTAATATTTGATGTAGCAATTACTTCCTTTAATTTCAGGATAAGGTGAGATTCACCGGGAGTCAGACTTCGAGGAGATTCAAGGAGCTGCAGTGAGAACTGCTTGTCAGGGTGATTCTTCATAATCTGGAACAACTAGACTTATACTTGGAGTGTGATAGGAGATTACTTTTCATACGCAGCCCTGATCGGGAGTAATTTTAAAAAATCCTTAATAGGATAATTTTATATCAATATTAAATAACACTTATGTGTTAAGCGAATTGGAGGGGTATGAATTAATTTATTGCAAAAAAGTGAATGGTCGATTATTAATTAGAATCAAGTCATTCTTTTTTTTTGATAATAGTATCAATGTCTAGTGCACCACAAATACTCGCTGAAAGTTCGACATCAGACTTGGATAGCAATTCAAATCCAGAAATAGTAGGTTTGCCTGCTACTAATACTCCTCCAGATGAATGTTATCAAGAGGACAATGATGAACCCCCCACATCCATTCAGTCGATTATTGATAAGTTTGTGAACACAAGCTGGAAAACGGAAGCGGAGTGCAGTGCTGAAGAAGAGGAGAATAACAGCACAATTGACGCGCAAGAACCACCTTCATTGGCAAACCGGGGAAGTTTTGACTCCTCGGAAAACCTCAACTCTACTTATGAACCTCTTCTATTGACTTCAGGAGTTGGTTCTGGGACTGTTCTTTTCCAAGACGATTGTTGTTGTACTTCGGGTTGGATTTCACAGAGCAACTGGCCCGGAGATCTACTTATGACACAATTACAGACCGGCATCGCTCTACAAGTGAGTGATGGACGATATAAAAGTGGGGATATTCCAGCTCTTCCAGGTGTCTATGTACATGGACCAATGTGGACAAAGACATTAGACTTCCCGGCTGCGGTTGGCGAAGGTCTTAATCTAGAAGTAAATCTTCAACATATATACCAAGATAATAAAATGGGTCGTGTGGGCGTCGCAGTATACGATTTTAATGATGAAATCATTTTCCATGCTTGGATACATGATGGATGGTATGGACAACGAAGTGATGCATATGTTGGATATTATTTTCTTGGTTCTAGTGCGTCCATTCAGTCTGTACAAAAAAGCGGAACATGGAGTGGGATCTTGAAGATCTGGTATGACAAGGAATCAGATTCTATCAAAGCAAACGTACCTGATGCATCTTTCACACTCGTCACTAATCCATCCGAAGAGGAGCTCACACGGTTTGCTAAGACTGTCGCAATCTATTTTGGCAGGATTAAAGATCAGAACTATGCCTCAAAGTTCATCGATTCGATTCTCCTGAGTGTTGATACGAATCCGAATACCGGGTATCCTGCAACGCCACTCTCTCCTGCCATGGATAGTCATTGGTTCCCTAAAACAGCTTATTCACGCTTGTATTTTGAGGTGGATCAACCCTTTGCAGACTTATATTATAATCTGAGGATTCGAATCGAATGTGACCAAGACATATATGCTCGTACGTTTACTGTCATAGTAAACAACATAGAATTTTACTCAGGTGTTATCAACACGGTTTCAGGGTTTGATGGCGTTGTGACTATACCGTATCTCGTTAATGTTCAAAAGGTTGTTCTTCAAATTAGATGGGGCGCGTATGTTGAAAAGGGATGGAAGTTGACATACTTTTATCCAGAGAGAGCTAATGGTGAGCCACTAGAAGTTGTAAGTGAATATTTCCCTCAAATGAATCCCGCACGTTTGACTTATCTTGCACGCTTAGGACCAGATACTAAAATCAATATCAAACAAGAAGCTGACCAAGACACAATTATAAGAACCACACGAGTTTATGTTGATGGCCAACTAAAACACTCAGCCATAGGTGATAACGCGTGGGAGTGGTCGATTGGTGATTACACCTATGATTCATTACATGAAGTAATTATCGAGTTGCAATATGGTGCATTTGCAGAATGGGGGAAGAAACTCTCAATTAACAGAGTACATTATCTTGCAGGTCAGGTTGAAATCGATTACATGGATGGTCATGCACCCACTCAGGATGACATCAGCGTGTTAGAAGCATATTACATCAATATGGGATACCAAAGATCTAAGTTCTATATTGATGACTTGGTTCCTTTTGTTTACGAGTTTGATTTAGCTAATGAGGGATACCTGAGTCAGCAATACTGGGATTATTCTGATGCGTATAGGGACCATGCAGGAGATTGGAGGTGGGAGTGGATGCTATGCTTAAATTACATATCTTGTAACGGAGAGAGATCTGGTTCTCTTGGCTATCATATAAGGCCTCACTATGGAATAGTGATTCACGACCAACTACTAATGGACCTTGCGTATTGGCCTTGGACTCCACCGATTTCAGCCTATCGACGGTCGGTCATATTTCATGAGTATGGACATCATATCAATATAATAGATAGATATACAAATAATGATGAACGATATTGCAATAATTGGTATTGCGCAATGAGTACCGCTGATTTTAATATAGTGAATTATCCATGGTACTGCGAACATCACTGGTCCCTGCGTAGATGGCCTGGCTGGTAAGGTGATTGTGATGCTGACGAGTATTGGAGTCTTCATTGACCTGTTTTTCGTGGTTGCTGCTACAGTAGTCCTGATTGTCATAATAATCACCATTGGGTATAGAAAGGGAGAGAGAGGATTTCGCCTCTGGGCTCTCAGATTGGGAGAGTTCTTTGTGTTGTTTATTCTCTGGCAAATTCTCTTTGTAGCTCTTCGTTTCATCACCTACACAGGAGGTTCTGCAGAAGAGATATGGTTCAAACACTCGATTTCCAATATTGCAGCATATCTGATAATACTAGGACTTCTAGTCTTCTTTGAAGATAAACATCTGTTGAGTTTGGGCTCTACGTGAAAATTTAGGAACTGGTCGTGTTTCTGTTCTTTGGAGAGCAAGAACAAAAACACTGGATGGAGCCATGATTGTAGCAGTGATTGCAGCTCCTGATGACAAACAAAAAAGATTGAAGGTAATAGATTGGATTCAATCTGATTATATACGGTACAAACATATTTGTAATGAGATGAATGCAAGGGGATATTCAATATCACTCATTGAAGCTAAAGATTCAGGAGATATCAACCACAGCAATGAATCCAAATTGCACTAATCTATATCAAGGAATTTAGTGACTCTTTCATCCCATGCGTACAGATTGTTATTATTTGAGTCCGTGTTCTTTCAACCATTCCTCTGCAATTGCTTCTACACGTTCCTTTAATGGACCTGTACCATCTACTCCTTCTGGAGTTATCCTTATGCGGTTCATTACAACAATCACGCCAGTTTCAGGGTAGAATCTCACTCCACCAGGTGGGAATGATTTCTCAAGTTCCTTTGCGAGACCTTCAAGACTGACTTCTCTCTCAGCAACTGAGAACGAAACAATATTACTACCATAGATGAAGATTTTCGGTATCTTGGAATTATTCCCAAGATCAATAACATCTGATAGAACAATGCTCATGGTCGTCATGTCGATACCCTTGAGGGTTCCGGAATATGTCTTGCCATCTTTAATTGTAACTTCTATTGTAGCTCCTACAATCGCTGCAAGTTCACGATTGAAGGCTTTCATTGCTGCGACATCTGCCATACAGTTTCACCACTAAAGCCAGTAGTTTACTCATTGAGGGCTGCCCCCATCCAGTTTTAAAATTGCTGTTAGTGTCTGAATATTTTCTCTTCAGATGGGAGAATGGTGCAACTTAGAGGTTTCAGCATATTTTCGTGGGGAATAATAAGCAAAATCATGGACAAGTAGCAGATGATTTAGAATCAAATCAGTAAGAATTGCAATAAATCAAGGTGTAGGAAATGCAAACCGGCGTTGAATTTGTTATACTCTCAAGTTTAGTAACAATTATGATGTCACTAGTGATGAGTTTCATCTTAGGTCGAAAATGGTATACACAAGAAGTCAGACTCACCACAGACCTTCCGCTAGTCTTTGCGGTATCAGGAATATTTCAAGCTTTGAATATGTTGATACTAACATTACCAAATATTGGTGTATTGGAACCTACACTTGAGTTATTCAAAATCCGGGCAATGGTAATAGGTGGATCAACAATTCCCTTTCTTGGTGCATTGTTCCAGATATGGATTCCAACATATCAAAAATATCACAACAAGTTACTTCTCTCAATAGCATCATACCTATTCTTAGTGGCTCTTTTTGGGTACTCTGAGGTGATAATCATGACTCTGATAATTCCAGTATTAATCATCATCAGTCTGATTATGATGACAACTTTCATTATCACTTGGAAGACAGGTCGACTAAAGGAAGTCAGAAATGAGCTCTTGGTACTTGCTTTTCTTCTCATGATTGCTAGTCAATTATTGCGCGTTCCTCTTATGACTTCCCCACTGTTCTATATTCCAGATGTACTACTGACATTCTCGATGGTAAGTGTTCTAATAGCCATCATCAATCCTTGGTATTCCAAGGAACTAAAATCATCCCGCCAAGAGGTAGCTCAGCTGACTGCTATTTCATGCTAGATTAGTGTGTTATTATGCACTTTAGCGGAAACTACCTTTCTGCCACCAATGGCTAGATTCTTTGGTGTCCCAAGGCTTACTTGGTTCAGGCAGTGGGGTTCTCCAGAGAATTAGTAGACCTACTATCATCTGAATTGGTAATGGGATGAGTAACCAATCTGGTACAGACAGAAACGAAATCATTGCTACTATACTGCCTGGGAGAAGGATGTCATCAGTCCTCCTTGAGTTTCATCCAATCCGACCACAATGAGAGCTATGCTCTGACATCATATTGACTCCTTCAAAGGATATTTGGATGCACTATATCATTATTTTTTCAGTTCCATAAGGAATGGATTATTAACCTAGCACATCACGGATGCAAGTGTCCAAAGGTGAATGCTATGTCTTCACAATCAAAACACTTTGCAAGACAATATCTCCGAGAAGAGGCATTGCCCTCCCCGTTTTGCCCCTCATGTGGAAATGGAATCACGATTAATTGCTTCATCAAGGCAATTCGCGATTTAGGTTACGAAGATTTCAGCAAGTTTGCCTTCGTTTCAGGTATTGGTTGTGGTGCATGGATTCCCTCTCCCCACTTCAAAGCAGATACCCTTCACACTACTCATGGACGAGCGATAGCATTTGCCACAGGACTGAAATTATCTCGTCCTGAACTACAAGTAGTTGTGATTAGTGGTGATGGGGATCTTGCTGCGATTGGCGGCAATCACCTTATCCATGCAGCTCGCAGAAATATCGATATGACAGTAATCTGTTCGAACAATTATATCTATGGAATGACTGGTGGACAGGTAGGTCCCACCACATTCACTGGTGATAAAACGACAACCTCTCCATATGGTAATCCGGAACGACCATTTGACTTGGCACGATTGGTGGCTGCTGCAGGAGCGAACTATGTTGCTCGTTGGACTACAGCTCACCCTGTTCAGGCTTCACGTGCCATACGAACTGCCATTGAAAGAAAGGGTTTCACCTTTGTTGAAATGATATCTCAATGTCCTACTGCATACGGTCGACGAACAAAATCTGGGGATGGACCTGAGATGTTGGCTTGGTTCAAGAGATTTCCTGTACGCAAAAAGGACGATCCTATAGGTCTGCATACTCCTACACGAGAAGGTGTTGATCTTGGTGTCTTCGCAGATAGAGAGGAAATTGAATTCATAGACTCAATGAAAGCAATCTATGAGAAAGCGGAGTGATAGAAGTCAATGAGGACAGAGATTCGTTTTGCAGGTACTGGTGGTATGGGCGTAGTCTTAGCTGGTGTCATTCTTGGACATGCTGCTGTTGTCTATGGTGGACTCGAGGCTATTCAAAGTCAAAGCTATGGATCCGAGGCGCGAGGTACTGCTGCAAAGAGCGAGGTAATAATTAGCAACGAACCAATCAAGTATCCTAAAGTGCGAAAGTCTGACTATTTAGTTGCCATGTCTCAGAAAGCATTGGATATGTATCTTCAAGATGCTAAAACGGGTAGTATCGTACTGGTAGATCCCGACCTTGTGAAGGCAGACACTATCAAAGGGTATGACGTTATCAAAGTACCAGCTATGAAGACTGCTGATGAACTTGGATTGAGATTAGTATCAAACATGGTAATGCTCGGTGCACTCGTTCAAAAGTCTGGCATCTTTCCTCTTGATGTTCTAGAAAAAGCAATAGTTGAGATTCTTGGCCCAAAATCACAAGTGAACATAAAAGCTATCTACACTGGTGCAAAACT
>JAEOUN010000045.1 GCA_016839245.1 Candidatus Thorarchaeota archaeon | reverse complement strand
GATATCCATTACCAGGACCATATTGGCTCTAATCTATAAAGAGAAAGGTCTTCAGATTTCCGCATCGTGAACATTTTCCTACCAATACACCTTCATCAAAGAATCCTTCAAGACCATAAGCTCCCTCATATCTCTCACACATGGAGAGGAAAAAAGTATCAGAACCACAGGAACACCTCGGAATTTCCTGTTCAACCTCAGAATATTCACCTCTTTTAATACATAGAACAACTCCTTTAGAGCCACACTTACTGCACGTACTATGTACGGTTCCAGCAAAATCCTGTGCTGGACGCATATTATCACACGCCTCGCTATAACTGATAAGAAGTGAGAATGGCACAATATCAGCGCACTGCTTACATCTGAATTGATTGCAGATATGTATATCATCAGAATATGCACTTGCATTAATTTGCTTCTTTGCATATTCCTCTAGATCATTGTCTGTCAACTATTTTCACCAATTGCTAGGAGCGGCTGAAAGTACACACTCAATAATAGTTTGACTTGATTAATCTTCGTGAGAGGAAGTTCATGAAAAGACAAAACGACTTGATAAGAAGAACAAAAAGTCCATCTCAAGTGCATTCTTCTCAAAAGGCATCATGGACTCAAGTACATAGATTCCATCTTGAAAATGTTGAAAGTTATTATGAACTGATCTAAAAATAGGCTAAGTCTCTTTCTAGAATACTCTTAAGTCAACAGAGCAAATCGTATGAAGTAGCACTATATGCAAAGACTGTGTGTAATACACCTGCGCTGCCTTCGAAACAATGGAGTCATGAGTAATGTCAACGAAGTATCGGCGGCAATACAAAGTGTGTCTGATAGGCGACGGATTTGTGGGAAAGACTAGTATTCGCCGTGAATATCTCAAAGAGGGTTTTAAGACAAGCTACTTACCGACTTTGGGTGTAGACTTCGCACAGAAGACAGTCGATTTTGAGGGTATCCCAACGAACTTGGTAATTTGGGATATCGCGGGTCAACCAGCCTTTCAGAGCCTGCGGAGAAGGTATTATGAAGGTTCGAGTGGCCTTATCCTTGTTTACTCTGTTGTGGACAGGGACTCCTTTGATAGCGCATCAAGATGGTTAGTTGAAGCACATGATTTCATGAGAGAGCTCCCGCCCCTTATTGTAGCAGCTAATAAGATTGATCTACGAGATACTCATCCAGTAGGAGAAACTGTGACTACTCAGGAAGGTAAGGAGTTTGCTGAAAAATTCAGTCAGAAGTTGAATGTTCCTGTGCTATTCTTGGAGACCTCTGCATTGAAGAGGAAAAACATCGAGGAAGTATTCTTTGAGCTCACCAAAATGATGATGGAACGAGAAGAACAGGAAGAGGTCGCCAAGCAAGAGGTAATTCATGAAAAGATGGAAACTATCGTCAAGGAAAGCAGTTTAGATGTTGATAGTGTCACATTACTGGCTAAAGACTCGGAATACCTCAAAGAAGAACAGATTGCTCGTGCAATGAACGAACTTGTCAACCTTCGAGCAGAACTCAAGACGGCAGAAGAGGATTTGGCAAGCACTATCTCAAAACTTGAAACCAAACTTCTGATACTAAAGAGCACAGTGCATGTGAAGCAGATTACATATGAGCACTTGCAGCAGCAGCTTAGAGAAACAAGGGAAGAATGGTCTCATGCTTATGATGAATACATGAAACTCAGCAAGCAAAAGAAAGAGGAATTAGCTGTACGGACAAAGCAGCTGGAAGATATCAAAAAACGCATTGATAACGTTGGGAGAATCGTCCGTACTCGTGTTGGAGACCTAGACCTAAAGAAGATGACACAGTAAAGATATTGTCAATTCAGATATGACCTGTGATATCTACTGAACCGGTTTTAGACAGATCTTACATTGTACAAAGAAGCACACGTTGATTCTTTAGGAAAAAGAGAGAGACCTATCGTTGATAGGTCATCATATTTTTTTTTCTTACCACGGATCTTCATTATGACTACAAGAACAATCACAACACCAACTGATGCACCAAAAATAATAAGCAATATACTGGCAGGAAATCCAGAATGAGAAGCTGCTAAGACTGTCACAATTCCACTTACGGAACTCCATGTTTCGATGTTACTCACCATGTAGATTGTAAAGTTGTAATTTCCTGCGGTCGTTGGAGTCCACGTATAGCTGTAGCTAGATGTAACTACAGGGCTTCCAATCAACATGAGAACAAGTAGCGTGCTCAGAAATGTAATCATATCTTTATTTTTCAGATATTTTTCCTACTGAGAAAAATCATAAGAATTGCAGACTGATAATGCCTATAATCGTCCTTGGAGTTAATAACAGTCAATGAAGTCAGAAACTATTTAGTTTGCTCTGGTTGACTCAGACAGAGGAAAAAAGCTGGCATTCCATAAAATGATGTTACTAGTAGAATTGTCTTTCTAGTGACGTCAATAACCATTCAAAAAGAAGAAGTAAACAACAGCTTGAAAATGATTTCAGAAATTGAAGCAAATCCTTTTTTGCCTTCTTTAGGTGACTTACATTGGGATTTTCGTGCAGTCGAATACACTATTCTCTCTAAATCTGATGTACTTTCTCCTACTACTATGTATAGTGATATTTACTACTATCCTAAGACAGTTAGCACTGAAGCAATATCGCATAGAGAGAGGACTGAGAACAGAAGAAACAACTCTAGGCAGTCTTGGAGATAGTCTATCAAATAAGCCATCTGCACTATTCTATTCATTTTATTTCTTAATGATTATACTGACCTTTGAGGTTGGAATAAACTATCTAAAAGATCTGGAGATCCTAGAAATCATCTTGGTGCCAGGACTCGTGATGAGTTTCGTAGCTGCTATCATATATGGATTATATCTTACTATGACAATTAGAGGAAAAGCAGTCCTCCGAACTCAACGAATTGAGATTGATTACAAAATCTTAGGCAACGAAGACTTGATTATTCAAAAGCATCTTACTGACCTACTTCATGAGAGTGAAGGAGATAATTATACTAAAGCAGAGGTTGCGCTTCGAGTAATAGATAACCTGAAGCAGAAGGAGAGCAAAATTGGAGATGCTGTCAGGGATATGATGACAAATCCTGAAAGATTCCAACGCATGGAGGGAACAAAACCTGTTAGTGAACGTTGGAGCGTCTTAGGAATGATCTTTATAGTTTTGTCAATTGCCACTCTTGCGTTCTCTGTCTGGGGTGTCATAACCGGATACCTATCCGAATATGATGTTATCATGAAGATTATTCCTACTATTCTTGTTTTGATGGTGGCATTTGTCTGTTGTCTATGTATTGAAAGACCAACGATTGCAGAGAGGAAACG
>JAEOUN010000009.1 GCA_016839245.1 Candidatus Thorarchaeota archaeon | reverse complement strand
TCCCCTCTGGCCCACATCTTTTCCATGAGCATGAGTATCCAGAAAGGAGAATGACACCCTCCATCCAGAAGATGCAAAGAAGGAAGGAACTTCATCTCTGGGAATACCCCATTTAAAGAAGTCTGTAAATGGTCCCCATTTCAAATCTGCAAGAGCTGGGACACAGACATCTACGAATAGCTGACTGCCCTCCATACTCATCTCGGATAGAGTCTTCAACAGATCATAAACATGGTTCTTCTCAAGGTAGTAGACTAATCCTTCAAGAATCCAAAAGGTAGGAATAGATTTGGAAAAACCACTCTTACGAATATCAGAAATCCAGTGCGGTTGCGAGAGATCTGAGGAGAGTCGAATGAGATTACATAATGGCCTTTCATCTTGAAGAATTCGTTCCTTATACTTGATAACGCTTGGCAAATCTATCTCGAAGATAGAATGGGAATGTTGAGCAAGTGGTTTGATACGATACGCCCGAGTATCAAGTCCTGCACCCAGAAGCACAATTTGAGAGGTTTTGTGTGAACCACACCACGGTACCAATAACTCATTTTCGATGTAGTAGGATCTAGCTATTTGACTTCCACCCATCCCTGTGAATCGGGGGTGTATCTTAAAATAGTCTGTCAGGTCTCCAGCTAGCTGTTCAGCGAAAGGATCTATAATGAGTGGTGTCTTTAGCTTACTTTCGATTGCTCTATAGTACGCATTGAGTCGAGCAGTAAAGGAAATGGCGAAACTGGATTCATCTGAAAATTCATCGCACTCATCAATTTCTCTCGTCATTTTTACATCTGTTAATCAATTCACTTATTTTAATGATTCCTGAATAACTTCTCATTCTATTAATCTGATAATTTAGAGTGATTCAACATTTCAGATCGACATACAGGTTTCAGTTCGTTCTACACCAGGAAATTCATGGATATTCTCTACAAGTTTTCTGAAACCTGCTTTAACTGGAATGTCAGCAATAGCAATGATGTCATATGGTCCAGTTACCATGTACACATTTTGCACATCATTGATTTTTTGTATATGTTCTAGAGTTGACTCAGCCTGTCCAGCTTTCACTCTCACTAGAACGATTACTACAACCACGTGATGACCTCCTGAAGGAAACATACTATAGTAGCATTAATCCCTCAAAAATCTAGCTGAAGATTGATTGGAGTTGTATCCAATTCGACTTCCTACGTTAAAGAGAAGACATATGAATACACCTTAAGACAAAGATTAGAGTGATCATTTTATGATAAGATCAAAATCTATGGAAGGCGATAGCCAAAATACAGAAGCTGAATATGATTCAGGAACGACAGGAAAGAAGTGAGAAACACTATGGTGTATTGTGTTCTTTCCTTGATACTTTTCACGATTGCCTTCTATATCAGCGATCCAGCTATAATGGAGAGCCTGCCCGGAGGAGCAGTCACTTCCATGATCCTCGGAATCCTCATAATAATTGCAGTATTTGGTCTCTGTTATTGGCAGAGACCAAAGAGATAGATGATTAGAGTGCAAACAGTATGAAGCAAGATTATGCGTTGTGATAGTTATGGTCAAAAAGATATACTGGGCAAATGCCCTTTTTTCCGAGGCAGATAGAAAGTTCAATGAAGAGTCAGTCACACTTGTTCGAACCAAAGGATATACAGTCTTTCTTCCACAAGAGGCATTCATCAAGGATGCAGACCCAACTAATGAGGAGATTTTTAGAGTTGATACCGAGGAGTTACAGTCATCTGATATCGTGGTTGCATGTCTTGATCAATTCCCAATTGACACAGGAGTTGCTTGTGAAATAGGTGTAGCATATGCTTCAGGCATTCCTGTTATTGGACTCTATACGGATATTAGAGGTAAGAGGGTTGGTGTCGGGAGGATGTACAAAAATCAATATGTCTTAGGTGCAATCGAAGCACGAGGTGAGATAGTATCGAGTATTAACGAGCTACTCAAAATCCTCCCCAAGTATATTTGAAACATTTTTGGTCTGTCATGGAATGAAACCCATATTCACGAGAGCAACCTTGAGCCGCTGTTTGAAGCCCTCTGCATCATCACTTGAGAGCTTTTTTCGAACCATCTTCCATGCAGCTGCACCGTTTGGATAATCTACGCTAAGCATGTCATGGATGACCTCATCAACCTTATCGCGATTTTCTTTGGTAATCTCTATACCAATTTCAGCGAATAGTTCCTGCATTCGTGAATTTTTAAAGTAGGAAGTCATTTGCCCATGGAGGGTCTTATTCATTATTATTTCTTATGCCCCAGAACAGAAATATTGACCACATTTTGCAATCATCAATTTCCTTCGAATATCATTTCACAGATTGGGATAATAATAAAATTTCAAACAAACAGAGGTGGTTCGTCTCTGATAAACAAGTTAGTATCTACACCTACAGTCACTACCTCACCCATGGCGCATAAATGTTCTCCAGAATAGAGTGAACATGTGACAATGATTTTTCGCCCATCATCATGAGTCACTTTTCCATGCAAAGTTACAGGTTGATTAAGAGGAGTTGGTCTGATGAACTTCACTTCAAGAGATGCCGTAACATGCATGATAGAGTCCGGTGTCTTCGAATGTTTCTTTGCATAAGCATTTGCAGTTCCAGTGCAATGGCAGTCGATTATGGTTGAGATGATTCCACCATTCAAAATTCCTGGGAATGCCAAATGATGCTTTTGAGGGATGAATGTAGCCACTGTCTCATCATGGTCCCAATAACTCTTCAGCTGGAGACCATGTATATTGTTACTACCACAGCCCCAACAAAATGTGGCGGGTTTGGGCCATTCATCCTGTATTGGTGTTTCATTCATGCGAAGACAAACACATTCTCTAATGTAAAGGTTCCGAGAGAAATTCAAACATTACTATATTTGTAAGAGATTAAGATTCCAATAGACAAAGACGTTATGCATCATTTTGGTTTTTGCTATCCTTTGACAGCGAGATGATAAGCGTCATTGAGGTTTAGAGTCGGGATTGTCATCAGCAAGATCCTGCCAATAGAGAGCAATTGGTGCCATTCGATTGAATCCGACAGCTTCGTAAGCAGCACGAGCTGCAATATGAGAGTCATCAAGTCCTGTTTCGACAAATGCGATTGTCAGACCTTGCTTTCTAAAATAATCAAGCACCTGACGATACATGAATTTACCAAATCCTTTCCCAGCGAATTGGGGGAGAATTCCGTTATTTAAAATAGTGCCAAGACTTTTCTCATAGTTTATCTCAAAGCTTACAAAACCAATGACTTCTGAATTCCTTTCTAACACCCAGATCCATGTAGGATGTCTTTCAAATAGGTCATGGTTTTGTTTGGTCTTGATTACTTCCCATGGTTGACCAGTGTCATAGATTTGATTGTATATTCTCTCGCCGTGTATAGCTACCCATTCCTCATGGATAGCAGTATAACAGATAATTGTAATCCGATCTATGCTCTCAAAGTCTTCTGCTGTCGCACTACGAAGAATAAATCCCTCGCGTTCAGCCACGTTCAGTTCAAATTCCTCAGAGGAATATGTGTAACAGACTCATAATAAGATGCTCCTTTCTGTACCATGATTCACGCAAGCACTGGATTATAGCATTAATCAAATCCAGTCAATTTTATGAAAATAGGCAAGCATAGACACGCCAAGGATAGACATCACTATCAGGACAACAGAGTATCCATGAGCCCATGTGAGTTCAGGCATGTTGATGAAGTTCATACCATAGATTCCAGTGATTAGTGTAAGAGGGATGAAGACTGTTGATATTACAGTAAGTACTTTCATCACCTCATTCATTTTATTGCTCACACTGGAGAGATATGTGTCAAGCATACTGGAGAGAGACTCTCGATATCCTTCAAGATAATCATTGACTTGAATGACATGATCATAGAGATCACGGAGATAGATATTGGTAGAGGTATTGATTAATGGATTGGGGTCCCGATAAAGATGTCCTACGGTTTCTCTCAAGGGCCAGAGGTTCCTTCGGGCAATAGATACAATTCGTCTTAACCAGTAGACAGCATGAATTGTAGCAGTCGTAGGATTTTCAATGACCTCATCCTCCAAGTCTTCTACGCGCTCACTAAGGGACTCGGTGAAGACAAAGTAATCATCTACAATCAGGTCGAGCAGGGCATAAGCAAGATAGTCAACTCCTGATAGCAGCACATTTCCATGGCCCTTCTCAATTCGTGTGATCATAGGAGTTAGAATCGGATCATCAGTTTCTTGAAAAGAGAGTACATACGAAGGACCCAGAATGAGACTAACTTGTTCCACGGAAACATTATCTTCTTTTTCAAGATTCAATGTCTTAAGAACAATGAAGATATAGTTGGGGTATATCTCAAGTTTTGTTCTCTGTTCGGTGTTGACTATGTCTTCAACAACCAAGGGATGAATCTCATATTGTTTACAGATTGTCTGTACGAAGTCAACCTCATGAACTCCTGTGATGTGAATCCACCGAATGGTCTGTTTTGCAGGTTTCTGCATCAAGTCCTCTAGGGTAGCATTATCTTTCATATTGAATGTGCTTGCATTATAGTCAATAAGGCGAATTGTGGATTTTTCAGTTCGCCTTTGACCTACATGAACTGGCGTACCTGGAGGTAGTCCTTTTGTTTTGGAACTTTTCGTCATCATATTTCACACAGTAATTGTAGATGTTAGATTCGAATCCTTGTAATCAATGTAAATCTTAAGTACCTTGATTGAGATTGTATAGTTATACTATTTCTCTAGTAATGTCTTGAATATGTTATGATGGTCTTCTTCATCTGTGAGAAGAGACTCGAAGAGCTTCATAGTCACAAAGTCTTTTTCAGTCCAAGCTTTCTCAACAATGATCTTGTAAAATGCAATTGTATCTTCTTCAGCTGTTTTATCGAGACCAATCATCTCCTGAGGTTCATCGCCAATAGTGATTTTTGCTGGTTGTGTAGTTGGAGTGCCACCTAGGTAGTCCACACGTTCTGCAATACTCTCAGCATGTTTCATTTCTTCAATGGCAATCTTCTTCAGTTCGTCTGCAATAGCTAGATGATTAAAGCCATAAATTTTGACATGTTGCCACATATATTGAATACTCACTTGAATCTCCATCGAGATTGCCTTATTCATCATTACAATCAATTCTTTTGAAACCAACTCAATACCTCCTATATGTAGGTACTACAATAGGTAAATTTACTTACAAAGTCATCGCTGGAAGTTCAGAGCTTCATCATATCCTCACATTTGAATAATTGATTGTCTTAAATTGAGTAATTCACAAAATGAGCCTCTTTTGAGGCGCACCCATCACTTTTTGTTATATTCTCCGGTTCGATATTTTCATTGAAATGCAATATACTAATTGTCTATTCATAATTGACCAGACCAAAGAGGTTATGTATGGAATAAACAATAGTTAATATGTGAAGTTGATGACCGATAATGATGAGTGGAAACTAAAACTGACTCCTGAACAATTCAAGGTACTTCGACAGTGTGGTACTGAACCACCATTCACTGGAAAATATGTACATCACAAAGCAGATGGAACATACGTCTGTGCAGGTTGTGGAAACGAATTATTCTCATCAAAGACAAAATTCGATTCAGGTAGTGGCTGGCCGAGTTTCTGGGATAAAACCTCAGAAAATAGTATCGAGAAACGGATTGATCGAAGTCATGGTATGACAAGAACAGAGGTCATATGCAAGAAGTGCGGAGGGCACCTAGGTCACGTATTTGATGATGGTCCGAATCCTACAGGTCTTAGGTATTGTATCAATTCACTAGCACTTGATTTCCTATCAACCAATCCTGAGGAAAAATAGGAAATATGTAGTCCAGTACTTTTTAATATACTTTGAAAGACGCTGGATAAAGGTTAGTTGTCATGACTGCGTCTTGGGAAACTGAGAGAAAAATTGTAGAAAGTACGAAGAATCCAATTACCAAGAATGGATTACTCAAAGATCTCCGCGAGGCGGGTGTGAGCGCTGGTGATACTCTGATTGTACATTCATCAATGAAGAAGATTGGTTGGATAGTGGGTGGAGCAGTTACTGCCATTGGAGCTCTCATGGAAGCAGTAACCAAGGATGGCACTCTTGTCATGCCAACACAATCAACAGATAATGGAGAACCATCGCATTGGCGAGCCCCTGCCGTTCCGGAGGCATGGTGGGACATAATTCGAGATGAGATGCCGCCATATGATCCAATCACCACACCCACTAGAAAAATGGGAATAATTCCAGAAACATTCCGCAAGTATCCAAAAGTCTACAGAAGCCCTCATCCTCAAGCATCCTTTGCAGCCTGGGGGAAAAATGCAAAACATGTAGTTACTATCCACCCTAGTTACGATGTCTTTGGAGAAAATAGCCCTTTGGCCAGATTATATGAACTTGAGGCAAAGATACTGCTCATTGGTATAGAATATAGCTCAAACACTTCGTTACATCATGCAGAGTTCAAGGCAAATCTACCTAATGCACCAATGATCGAAAAAGGCGCGGCAATCCTTGAAAATGGAATGAGAGTATGGACAACATGGGAAGAACTAGACTACAATGATGATGATTTTCCACAGATTGGGCAGGAGTTTGAAAAGGCAAAAGGTCTTTCAGCAGTCCATATCGGCCAAGCAGAAAGTCACATCTTCCCAATGAGAGAACTTGTCGATTTTGCAATTAATTGGATGCGAGAGCATCGAGTCTATGATACCTAAGAGATGAATATGTCAATAAGATAATTCTAAGAGAGTATTCTTCTGAGGTCTGTGATGAATTTCGCCTCATCATCTGCTATTCGACTCTTAATCGCTTTCCACGTTTCAGGACAATTTTTGTAGTTCACACCAACTAGCTCGTGTATCTTACGATCAATTTCCTTTTTATTCTCAGGTGTCACTTCAACTCCAATCTGAGAGAAAATAGTCTTCATGTGTCTAAAATAACATGTCAATGAAACCACCAGTACATAATAGAGTGATACATCTCTTTGAACTTTATTAACTTGTCAAAATTATCAATGTAACTAGAGAGAGTCATAAAATCTCTTACAGTTATTTTTCAGCCTTGGACTGAAGTGTCTGGAATGCAAGATGTTTGGTTGATTCACGCTTTGTCTTAATTTGCTGAGCCTGCGAACGGAGTTCATCGAAAATCGTCTTGTCTGATAGTATCAGTTTCTCCAAGAGTGCAGAAACAGCATCAGAACGACTATTGAATATCTCAAGTTCAACCAGAGCATCAAGTATCTCCACAATATAGGAACTCATCCGAGCTGTTACGGTTACAGCACGGT
>JAEOUN010000008.1 GCA_016839245.1 Candidatus Thorarchaeota archaeon | reverse complement strand
GGATTTCAAAAAGATCAATTATTCTGAATCGTTCAACATCTACAAGACCCTTGTCAGTTATCTTCAATTTTGGAATTACTGGCAACGATAGAAAAGCCATTGCCATAAAAGGCTCTTCTAGAGGAGTTCCTAATTTATGAGCGGCTTCTTTCAGTAGGGCAAGTTTTTCGCTAACATGTTCAATAGATTGATCAGACATAAGTCCTGCAATCGGTAGAGGTAATGATTCCAATACTTTGCCATCTTTTACGATTGCAATTCCTCCTTGCATTCTGACAATCTGTACTGCAGCAGCAATGAGGTCTCTATCATTGGTGGCGACAGCTACGATATTGTGACTATCATGAGCAATGGAAGAAACCATAGCCCCTTCTTTAATTCCCATGCCTTTAACAAAACCAACAACACTAGGCTCAGAGGCATTATGCCGCTCTATAATGGAAATCTTCACAATGTCATTATCAACATCAGGTACAACGAGGCCATGGTCAACTTTTGGTTCTTCAATCAGACGTTCAGTGACAATCTGATGAGGAATCATACCTATAACATTCATGTGCGTACCTCGCGATTTTACTTGGAAATCTTCAGGTTCTAAGTAATGAATATTGACAGACCGTCTGAGTCGAGGTTGCTCTTGAATGCCAAACTCTTGTACCATTTTCCCCTTCTTAGCAACCAGAATTCCTTGTTTATAGACTCTTTGAACATTGATTTTTTCAAGAGAATCAAATATTACTAAATCTGCATGATACCCAGGAGCAATAGCTCCGATAAACTGGAGACAATAATGTTTTGCTGTAGAAAGCGTAGCAGTTTTAATCGCCAGAATTGGGTCAACACCTAGTTCAATAGCATATCGAATCATACTATCAATATGACCTTTCTTAATCAAATCGAGAGTATTTCTATCATCTGTAACAAAACTGCATTCCATTGCAGTATGAGGTTGGATCAATGGTGCTAGAGCTTTAAGATTTCTTGCAGTTGATCCTTCACGAATGTGAATATGCATTCCTCGTTCTAATTTCCGTTTAGCCTCTTCAAGAGTAGTACATTCATGCTCAGATGTTATTCTTGCAGCTGCATACGCATTCAGATCAAGGCCCTCCAACTCAGGAGCATGACCATCAACTCTCTTGCCCATCTTTAAAGCAACAGTAATTTTCTCGAGCACATCAGGATCTCGATAAATGACTCCAGGATAATTCATGACTTCTGCTAGGCCCAAAACATAATGCTCAGTCATTAATGGTTTGATATCCAAAAAATCAAGAGCAACACCATTAGTTTCCAAATCAGTGGAAGGTACACAAGATGGGAGCATGATATAGAATTCAAGGGGACCTCCGCGCATGCTCTTGCTCATATAGAGGATACCCTCCATACCAAGAACATTTGCTATCTCATGAGGGTCTGCAATAACTGCGCCCGTCCCATGTGGCACAACTGCGCGTGCATATTGGATTGGCATAACCATTGAGGACTCCACATGAACATGTCCATCTATGAAGGATGGTGACACATATTTTCCCTTGAGATCGTATGTTTCTTTTCCGACATAATCGCCTATGCCTGCGATATGAGGACCATGAATAGCGATGTCGCCCTCTATAATATCGCCTGTAAAAACATTTACAACATTAGCATTCTTCAGTACTAAATCAGCGCGAGTTCTTCCAGACGCAACATCAATCATCTGGGCAAGTGGATAATCATCTGAACGAGTAAGAAACATCTCTAGTCACTTCTGAGTTTCTAGTATTTTCTGAACAAAAGGGTTTCTCAAGATATCTATAAGGGTTAGTGAAATACAATTATCTAAAATAACTGCAACTGATATATTCTGTTAATAATTATTAAAATAAATTGGAGAAACCACTCAATGAAATATGAATGTGTTAAAGCTAATTCATTGCTGTCTCAAAAAGAGATAATGGCAGACAGTTGGTTTCACATTAATAGGTCTCTTAACGCATATAGAGGGTGTGAGCACGGATGTGTTTATTGTGATGGAATGTCAGAATACTACCATGTAGATGATTTCATGTTTCATATCCGGATTAAAGAAAATGCGCCCGACATCCTGCGCAAAGAACTGAAGAGACTAGGGTATTCTTCGCAGACAGAATTGGAAACTGAGACACTTTGGTCATTTCTCCCTGATGATGATGTGAAGAGGTTATCAATGAAGACACCTCGAAGAATTGTAATAGGAGTCTGTGGTGGTGTGTCAGATGGGTATCAGCCCGCCGAAAAAGAGCACAAGATCACCCGGCAAATACTTGAAACTCTTCTAGACTTCAGACTTCCTGCAATGATACTGACGAAATCCAATCTTGTTCTAAGAGATATCGATATCTTGAAGGAGTTAAACAAGGAGGCGTTTGTGAATGCATGTTTCACTATAACACTTCACGATGATGAAACAAGGAGAATTATTGAACCTCGAGCCAGTTCAACACCTGAACGGTTCGACGCACTCAAGGAACTCCGGAAAGCAGGAATTCCAGGGGGAGTTATGGCAACACCAATCATTCCATGGATAGGTTCCACTTTTGAAAACATGGAAGGATTGGCAAAGGAAGCTAAGCGTGCTAATGCGGAATTCATTCTTTTCGGTGGGATGACTCTCAAACCTGGTAGACAAAAGGAGTTTTTCCTGAGAATTATTGAACATCATTTTCCAGATAATGCAAAACAGATTAAGAAAGCCTATTCAAATGAAAATAGATATGGAATACCACTCTGGAATAGACTGCCAATTAATACAATACTATTTGGTCATCACATATGCAAGAAAGTAGGCATTTCTGATAGATCAATCAGGCACATACTTCCTCTTGAAAGTGCATCTAATTACAAAGTTTTGGGCATTCTACTTGATATTCAATTTTATCAGTATTATTTACTTGGAAAACCGTGGAGTGAGAACAAGCAGTTCCATGAACTGTCAACGAAACTTGAGAAAGGAGTTGAAGATTTGAATATCTTGCGAGAGAATGGAAAACTAAAGGAAAAACTTGGTGTCACTGATGAAATAGTAGTTATCCTAGAGCAGATTCTGGACACTGGAACCTGCAAATACCTGAACGATCTGTTGGAAACTGTTTCTAGAGTATCAGTAGAGAATCAGCATCTTTTAGAAGTATCAGATGAAAATTTCAATTAAAAAAGAGAAGAACTGACCTGAAAAGTCAGGTCAGTTTAGAATTCTTATTTCTTGAATTTTTTCACATATACAACAACTATAACGACTATCGCTACGGCAGTGATACCCAGAGGAACTGCAATTCCACCTAATATTGCTAGAATATCAGGACCTGGTGCCTCAAGTGGAGATATTCCCTCAAGTGTATGAGTTTCAAGAGGTGTGGCTTCAATCCATAAGAAACCTGTGTCAGAGAGTACTCTGTTCACTCGTATTATTAGAGATATCTTACTGGATATCGCTCCAAATTGTACGGACCAATCAGGAACACTACCTTGAAGGGCATCGTTGAAGTCACCCCAAGGAATGTAATATGTGCTTTCATAGTAAGGTGAGTAGCCTTCAATACTTTGAAGCGAGGTAACATCTCCTGTCATGATAGATATGTTGTACCAAGTTCCGGGAGTTACATTCAAGATGACCAAGTAATATTCAGTTGCAGATCCAGGAAAATCAAGTGTGAGATTATACCCATGTGAAGAGGTCGATACATCGATAGTAGGTACAATGCTGTCATGATTAGCGAATTGATCTGCTGTCACTTTTTCCCAATCAATGGTCAGACTCACGTTGAAGTTTTCAAAGTAATCTCCTATGCCTGCTGTGTTGTTATATGGATATGTAGCAATCAAGATCACTGCATGATCTGTAGACCATGTTGGGCTAGTGATGGTAAATTCTATCTCACTCTCTTGTGTAGCGTGCGGAATTTGTCCAGATCCATCAGACCAAGTGCCTAATGTCAATGAGGTTGATGCGATTGTTTTATAGAATTGGTCGTAGATGTAGATACCCATTGGCACTGACACATTGTAGTTATTATTCAAGGTGATAGTCAGATTATACATCTCACAGGGATCAGTAGGTACAAAGAATCCTCCAACATTAATGATACTAGCGGATGATGCAGTCGTCAATGTGCCCAGAGAAAACTCTATCGACTCTGAAACGTGAGCAGAAACATCTACTATTACGACATATTCGCCAGGAAGGAGATAGTAGCTTGATGAGGCATCAAGAGTAGTGCCATCAACAATCGATAATGTTGAGAGATAGCCATCTTCAGAGGTTGACCATGCAGTTATTGTAAAATCTGATGGTACTGTGGAGTTCACTTTTAAAACTGAGTCCTCTTCAATAATAAGGCTGTAAATCATGGATTCTGTATGTCCAAAAATGTTGTCTATTCTAAATTCATGATTAATAGGCAAAACTGTGGCTACATCAGCCTCATGATAGAGCGTATAGTCTGTATTATCGCCGCCCATTATAGTAATGTAGTAAACATCTCCGCGGCAATAATAGACATCAGTACCGGGACTCGAAATAGTGGCACTATAACGATATCCCAGGTCAGTTCCATGAACAAAGGCATCACTTGTGAAAATAATTGATACTGGTTGTGAAAATCCAGGAGGATCTTCAGGATAATTGAACGCATAAGTGAGTGATGAAACATCATCCTTTGGATTGATCTTGTAAGTAGTAACCGTCGGTCTCTGCTCATCGTAGACATAATACCCAGAACCATCCACGATAACATATTCTGCAGTTGGCAGATTGCCTGTGATAACTTGTCCAGAAGTAATTGTTGTTGGTGTCACTGCTTCTGGTTTGAGATTGAACAAAGCATAGTTCTCGCCACCAGAAACTGCATAAAGAATAACGAAATATGTACCTGCAGTGGAGGGAAGGAACGGGATTACTTTAATGTCGCCACCAGTCGAAGAAGTACCAGCCATATACCTTCCTTCAGGATCGTATACAGCAACAATCCATAGGATGTCATCTGCTTGACTGGTAATAGTCAGATGAACGAATTCTTGCCCACTAATTACTAGCGTCCCATAATATGTATAATCAACATCCATCACTACTGGAGTTGTTTGGCCAAATGAAAGGGAAAAAGAACGTCTCTCAATTGTTGTATTTATGATTGCCCCTGAGCCATCTGAGCCAATAAAGTCATAGAAATCTGGTAAGTATGGACTGTTTCCATATACTCCTGAAGTTAAAGCGTTGAATTGCTGCCAATCGAAGTATACAGATGAATCTTCAGAATAGCTAGTATCCGGGGAATTCCAGCCACTGTTCTCATAGATATATGATGTTAAGTCAACATCTTCATTCAAGTACATTGATGATGATGATTGCATAAATGGGTCATCTGAAGGAACATACACATATGTGTGATTGTTCTCCCCAGGAGCAAATGCATAGTTAAAGGACTCTTCAACTATGTTTGCTTGCAACGCCTCCACCGGAGTTATAAAAGATCCAAGTAGAAAAGCGCATGCTATGAATAAACCTAGAATGGTCTTTCTTCTGATATGCACTTTGCACATCCTCCTTAGTGATTGAAATTCCTGAAAGGTTATGAATTCTTCCTGTCTAAACTATGAGCAACTCCTACGAAATCCATTCCTATTCTAGGAGAGAAATATATGAATAATGAAATTCAATTACCTTTTATTGCAATAGTGGTGAAATTTTCTTCAATCTTACAATTATATCTAGGAGTAATTCTATAGGAATGAAGATTAGAACAGATTCAAAGAGTATTGCACTTTTAGCAATTTTTTCCTCAATTGTAATCGCTCTAGAAATTTTCCCAATTCCTGGGATAACTGATTTCTATACACCTATACCACATTTCACAATCGATTGGACTGGCATTCCCTTAATACTCATTTTCTTTGGCCTTGGAATTACATACTCATTCTTTTCTATCGGAATCATGTGGATATCTATAGCATATCGAAATTTCTATGGTGCAGGATTTAAAGCACTAGCTGAAGCTCTGACTTTGTTAGGTTTTGCGGTTGCTAAGATAGCTTTAAGAAAAAGAAGACTTGAATGGAAGCAAGAAGTTGCCATTTACATTTTTTCCGCAATGATATTTAGAGGTATAGGCATGTTTTTTGGTAATGCTGCTCTATTTCTTTTATGGGGTTATACAAGCTCACCTTCAGCAGCATTCGCACTTTCTAGTATCTATGTTCCGTGGAATTTGTTGCAAGCAATCATAAATGTACTAGGCGGTATGTTCCTCTACAAATCTATTCCGGAAAATCTCAAAATTCAAGCAGGATTTGAAATGTATGGAAATAATGAAATACAGAAATTTGATGAGTTATCATCAGATGATATAGATCATACATACGATGAAGAAAAATGAAGAATAATACACTTCAGGTTATTCCAATTGAGAACATACCTCTCATTCAAGAGGGAGATGATATTACAGATGTTGTTTTAACTACAATGAAAAAGAATACACAGGAATTTCGAGAAGGCGATATTCTTGTGCTTTCTCATAAAATCGTATCCAAATCTGAAGGCAGTGTCTATAAAATATCCGAAATTTCACCATCAAAAGAAGCTGAAAATATTGCTGAAAAGACAGGTCAATCCAAAGAGAAGGTTGAAGTCGCACTTCAAGAGTCTACAAGTATTCTACGCAAAGATCCTGTATTAATTACAAAAACGTATCATGGTCTTATTACTGATTATTCCGGTGTTGACCAAAGCAATGCTTCGAATGGCACACTAATTGCACTTCCAGAAAATCCAGACGGGTCAGCACGTAAAATCCATGATAAAATTTCGAAATCGATAGGATTTCCAATACCAGTTGTCATTACAGACACTCAAGGGAGACCTTGGAGGAAAGGAGCTGTAAATCTGGCAATTGGTATTGCAGGAATGTCACCCTTTGTGAAAAATGAGGGATCTATTGATTTGTACGGGAAATCACTTCATTCTTCATTGGTGTGCTTAGCTGATGAGATATCTTCTGCAGCAGAACTTCTTATGGGTCAAGCAGATGAGAAAATACCAATGGTCATTATACGAGGATTGACTATTCAACATGAAGAGGGAAATGCAAGGTCAATTTTACGAGATGATTCTGAGAATTTATTTTTATAATGTCGGTTAAAGTGATAACTCGAAGAATTCAGATATACGTTTTAGAAGTATCTTCACATTTTCCTCTCGAATAATTCCATGTCCCTCATCTTCAAACACGAGTTTCTCGAAACTGATATTATATTCATTCAATCGTTTCTCAATCTCTTCTACGTTCGTTCTTGTCACATTTGGATCTCTTAATCCTTGGATGATTAACACCTTTCCCTTTATATTCTTGACAAAGTTGATTGGTGAACGCTCGTAGTATTTCTCAGGTATATCGGTTGGAGAACCGCCAAGCATCTCTTCAGAATATGGACGTAAATCTGGACGAGTTGTTTCATAATCAATAACAAGATCGGTCATACCACAGATAGGAGCTGCTGCAGCGATTTCTTGCCTATTGAAATGTACGATGGCATTCCAACTCATGTACCCACCATAACTTGTACCATAGATGCCTATTCTATTTGGATTAGCAATGCCATTCTCAAAGAGTGAATGGATTCCTGCTCGAATGTCTTCGAGATCCTTCCCACCCCAGCCATCTTTTTTGATCAATTCTCGAAAATTGACACCATAACCAGTAGATCCTCTATAATTGGGATCTAAAATGGTATATCCAAGTGAACAGAAATACTGGATATCTACACTAAGAGCATCTTCTGAGTGAGCAGTTGGCCCTCCATGTATTTTTACGATTGTACGCCCGTTTGAATACTTTGGCCTATAAAGCCATCCGTGAATCATTGTGTTGTCGACAGATATCCATCTATGTTCCTCTGCAGGAATTAGATCATCTGCACATAATCCACTTGCTGCAAGCATATCTGTAAGATATTCAAACTCTTTGATAATGGGAGAGAATGGATTAAACAGAACCAAATTGAGTGGGCTTGTGGAACTATAATAGTAGCCCAACCATTGATTCAAAGCCAGAGGAGTCACCGGCCAGAGATTGCCATTTAATGGTGTGCACTCAATCTGAGTGTCGTGTTCCAAATCATAGATGGTTGCTCTTCGTCTACCCTCTCGCTCTCGTACTAACAGAGCATGGTGGCTGTGCTTTGGAATAGATACATCATCATATAGTTCCTCATCTGAAGGCATGACCAACCATTGTATTTTTTCAGAGACTGTATCATATATTCCAATTGCTACAGAGTCATACCTTTCACCATCAATGGTGTCAGTAGAAAATGCAATCCTTCCATCGAATGTCCAATTTGCAGATACCTTTGCCGTTGCTCCAAAATTTAGAACCTCTCTGTCTTGGTCTCCTTGAGGAGTGACAGACCACCATTGTACTCCAGCTGGATTTTCATCAGATCTACTATACAGAATATACTTGCCCTTAGGATGAATTGAGAGAGTTGCATAATTTGGTTTATCTGGTCGAGCAACAATGGTTCGTTTCCCACTTTCCAGATCTTGGACGATAATACGAAATGTTTCAGTTACCTTTCTTGTATCATAGTCATAATTAGCGGCATACGCGATAAAATCATTGTTTGGACTGCAATATCCGCCTCGCATGAAATTAGGTGGATGTTTTTGAGTCAATGATTGCATCTCAAATGGAGAATCAATATCGACTTTGTATAGTGTTACTCTTTCATCTCCAGCAGAATCTTCACCAACTATAACTGATTTTGAGTCTGGAGTCCAATCAGTGATGAATGTGGCGTCAGGGGTTCTAGTTAGGGGAATAATATTTCCATATGATTTCAAGTCGAAAAGAAATACGTCATAATTCTCGTGTATTCTATTTATCTCAAGAGCAACATACTTCCTGTTTGGAGCTACATGTACACTACTTATCCTGGGAATCGTAAGCAATGAATCAATATTAAGAAACTTCCCCGATTGCATGCATTTATTGTTAACAAACTTGATTTTACCTTTTTTGAATTGATAATCCTACAGAAATAGATGATACCAAAATACTGGAATGTTAAAATGACTCTTGTAATCATAAGTTTAACATCAGCGATTACTTCGGTTTTTCTTGCATGTTTACCTATTGACATTGCAACTCTTGTCCTAACATAACCTACAACGAGTGCAATAGCAAAATAAGGTATAGTGATAGCAATCGCGACAAGGAGTGTCACAATGACAGACCGTCTACGAAAATCACTGAATTAGTTTTGTCTGAATGGATTCATACGATGGAGATACATCCATGGTGCATTGAGGAATTGGTGATTCTCGTAGCCAAGGTGTAGAAACATGAATTATTGCATGGGGACGTGATTTCTTGTCTATGTGTACATATCCACGTGCCACAAGTATCTTTACTAGTTTCCGTACATTTGCTTTGGATAGATCTGATGCTTCAACAAGTTCATCATAGGTCAATCGCTTATGTTCTTGAATAACTTCAAGTAAATTAAATTCAGGAATTGAACTGATTGCAGCTCTTAATCCCTCATTTTCTCTACGGATGCTGTTAGCTTCACCGGATAATGCTCTTCCAAGAGATTTCCTCAAGTCATTAATCTCTTCTTGAAGAGATTCCCGCTCAGCTTCATATCTTGTCACGATACCATGTGAAGTATGAACCAGCTCAGAACTTAGGTCATTTCCCATACCATCAATGGCTTCTCTAGCAGCCATTCTTGATTCTCTGATTATACCAATCAAATCCTGAAGTTCAATCCAATCGCCTTCAGCTAGCGATTCAATTTGATTAAAATAAGAATCCAGTCTCCGAACCCAACTATCACGTATCTCTTGAAATACTCCAGCAATTCTAAGGGTTGTACGTGCTGCTGTTTCATCAGGATTTGTCATTTCAACCACAAATATCCTGTGATCAAAAATCCAAATGAGAGCTAGTGTCACCTAGATATCATGTTCCAATCCAAAATACGCGATCATGAACAGCAGCAACTGCAGGATTCCATTCTTCCTCTCGTAGACTATCACTTGCCATCAATGGAATGGTTTCGTCTATCATAAATTTCTCAAGATTGCGACAGAAAAAGAGTGGAGTAATATCGACTGTTTTCATTTGGTTTTCGCTCAAATCCAACCAGAGAAGAGTTTCACAATTCTTCAAAGGAAATAGATCGATACTGAGGATTCCTGAATTCCTTAACCATAATCCTTCGAGATTCTCACAACGACTAAGTGGAGATAGGTCAATACTATCCAATTGATTATTCTCAAGTATCAATTCCTGCAATTTTAAACAATGGCCTAGTGAATCTAAATCGACAACATATAGCTCGTTATCATCAAGTCTCAGGAATCTTAACAACTCATTATAGCTTAAAGATGTCAAATCAATCTCATGTAACCGATTAGATTGGAGATTTATTTCTTCAAGTTTCAAACATTGCATCAAAGGACTCAAATTGATTCTACTAAGTTTATTGATTTCAAGAGATATTGTTGTTAGATTTGTGCAAGAATTCAGAGGTTCTAGAGATATTGAAGAAAGAAGATTGGAACCGAGACGAAGATGTTCAAGACTTACACATGTACTAAGTGGTTCCAAATCAATTGCTTTTAACCAATTTCCAGTGAGGTCAATTTCACGTATGTTTTTACATTCCTTTAATGGTGATAGATCAATCTCAACAATGTTTCTTCCACTCATGTCAAGTCTACTTACAGATTCATTTGTTTGAATATACAAATCGACTCCATTCTGTATTTTGTAATTGACTTGTATCTCTTTCATCTAATCTACAACCTGATTTTGTGGTATCGTTATCGTTTGTAAATTTGTTGTTGATAAACTAACGTATCGATTTTCTAAATGAGAAATGCATTATTTTTGATTCAGTTATGTTTCCACTCAACTTTGTCTAAAATGTTGTTAAGAGGTTCAGGGAAATAGTGTTGATGCTTTAGCTTATGGTTCGCATGAAGAAACACAGTATCATCAACAACAAATGATTCAAGATTCTGACATTGAAATAAAATAGAGATATCGAGATCTAATAGTATATTCTCATTAAGATGAAGATATCGTAAATCCTGACATCGCAATAACGGGGCGAGATCAATCTCACCAAGTCGATTACCTGATAAAATAAGATATTGAAGCTTTGAGTGACTTTCGAAGGGTGCAAGGTCGATATCTTCAAGGCAATTGTCAGAAATATAAAGCCATCTCAAATCCCTGCAATTTTCAAGAGGAGATAAATCAATATCAGCTAATTTGTTGTCAGATAATTCGAGAGCTTCCAAATATCGACATTTACTTAACGGGGCGAGGTCGATTTCAGAAATATTGTTAGAGATAAGACTTAGAATCTTAAGTCGTGAACAATTAGACAATGGTGTAATATCCAATTCTGAGATAAAATTAGTATTAAGAACAAGCTTTTCCAAACGTGTGCATTGACTGAGAGGTTCCAAACTCACAGATTGTATAGCCAGGTCAGATAAATCGATTTCTGAGTGATGATCATCTTTTTCAACTTGGTATCGTTCTCCTTCTTTGTCGAGATACCTAATGGTGAACCTGCCCACCGCGCTCATCTCCGAACAACTAATTCATTTTATATTCATGTCTTTTACGGTGATGCTTAAAGATTTGTTCAAATCCGACAATTGTGAACTCCAACAGCCTTTTAGTAATACACGAATGTCCAAATTCATATTCCATGACTAAAGAATTATCTCTTTAAATGGCCCCATGGAAGAGGATCTGGTATTGTCTGAACGAACCTTGTAATTATTTCACGAATACCATCAGGATTATCTACTTCTTCAAAAATCAGAACCGGCTCGTGTTCGTTCTTTTTTGTACAGATTTCAACATTTCCCAAGTCGACATTTTTTTCCTCAGGATTAATTGATATACGACATTCTGTAATTTCATCATAGAATACTCGTTTTGTTTTCTTTCTAACAAATCCTGTACGCACTCGGACATTCCATGTTGTTATAATGTACAATTGGAATTGTCTTCTTATTTCAGTTATTGCAAAGATTATTATTCCAATTACAATTGTAGCTGCACCAATATTCCAATAGAGTGAATTAGTGGAAATCATACCATATGCAGTTGCAGACATGAAACTAACGCCAATGATAACCATTACAACACTAAAAGCATAGAAGAAAATTAGAGAGGCACGTTTTGGATGAATGATCATCACGAGTCGTTCCCTTTTTTCAGGAGGAAAAGGTGTTGTATTAGATTCTACATTCATGTCCGACACAAATAGTCTGAAGAGTAATGGAACTTATCAACGTGTCTAATTTGGAATCTGACACCAAGAAGACTAACTTGGCATCAAATCCCGTCTTTCGCTTAATCACTCAGGATAGATATCCCAAAGCGTATCACATGCATGAACGACGTGCCCTACTAGGATTCTCATTTCATCAGTCGTAAGGTCGGTATCATTTGTTTCTGCAATAACAATAATGTCATCTTCTTCATCAATGGCAAACTTGACACCATTTGCTTTCCACGATTCCTTAAGCATATCATAAGCCAACTTCATTCTCTTAGTTTCTTCCACTTCATAGAAATTGGTAAATGGCGCAATGATATATGCCCAACTCTCATCTTTGTTTGCCGTAATTTTAATTTTGAGATCATCAAAATGATCAGTTTTCCAATGCATTGTAATGATTTTGTATAACGGACTGCTTTGACCTTGAATGTCTTCTTTTTCATATTTAATGTCAGCTTCGTCCAATAGGGAGGCAATATGATCAATGATTCCCAATAATAACACCTAGAAGCTTGTAATATTTATGACATATTAAGGTGTCTAAGGCGATTAATTATCTAAGAGATATACAATAATCATTGTGAGAGTATTAGTTGAAGCACTGATTATTGTCACTCGCACATACATTCAAATCATGTAATCAAAATGAAATTCATGTAATGTTTTAGTTTCAACTGTTTCTACTCAGATTTATTTGGTTTCGTGAGTATTTCATCTCAGTGTTCAAAATTTAGATTATTGCATAGCAACGTTGAGTGGTCGATAAAAGAATGCAGGATTTCATAGCTATTGCAGCATTATTAAGAGAGATTTCTTTTGGTATATTATTAGCAGGTCTATTCTACACATTTGGCATGTTTTTCCTAGGTAGATTATTTTCAGCAATTGGAGAACACGGAGATAGTGCTGACCATGATGTTGACCACTCTATTGAGCATGGTGACATGGAACACGATGTTGACCATGATCTCGATCATAGCATAGAGCATGAAGTTGAGCATGACTACGATCATGATATTGAACACGATATTGACCACGGAGTAGAACATGACTATGACCATGATGTAGAGCATGATGTAGACCATGATGTAGAGCAAATCATGGATCATCATGTAGAATTAGACCATGATTTAGATCATGATGTCGAACACGACGTTGATCATGATGCGGAACATGAAACAGAACACGAAACAGATCATGAAGTAGAGATTGGACATGAAGCAGAAACTGACCACTCAGGATTCTTTGAACTAGAACGAGGTGCCCCTCTAGGAGTCACAATAGGCACAAGCTTGGTGCTGTTTGGATTTCTTGGTTCTGTGTTCTACTATGATGGAATTATGATACCTTTTGTAGGGAAAGTTCTCATCCAGGTAGGAGGAACTACATTTCTTGTCTGGGCAATGCGCACTATTCTTGGAAAGGTGTTTGTAGAGTCTGGTTTCAATATCCAGCCAAAACATCTTGTCGGTCTTGAGGTGGAAGCTGTTTCTACTATTCGAGATGACTTTGGCGAAATACGAGTTCAAACAGAAATGGGCTTGAGACGATTCAATGCAAGACCATTTCAGAAAGGAGTTGTATTTCAAAAAGGGACAAAGCTCTTTGTAGTATCAGCAGATGAAAAGTTCACATACGTGGATCCGAGAAAAGAAGCTGTGAAATGGGTACAGAAACAGAGTAAGACTCCTGAAAGCACTGAATAATTCAGCAAATTTCTGCGCATATTTATATCGCCTCAGGATAAGAATTATACAAGTGTATCTAACAGCAGTCTTCAAACTGCGATGAGAGAAACGCTTTGGAAGGAAGCAGGATCCGTGAGGAGCAATACGAACTAATTCTAACCAAGGGGTGTGGAGCGGGAATACCACATTGCGACTCTCTAGTAGTACGAAGATGAAGAAAGATATCAATGACACAATAAAGTGTGAGTAGGAATACAAATGCAAGCGGATTTAGTGAACTGGTTCGCACAAAATCCAGCGCTAACAGTAGCGATGGTGATAATTCTATTCGTCTTACTATTGTCTTTTTACATCAAGAAATACGTAAAGATCTTTGACCCAAACATCTTCTATGTCCATCTAAGGAAAGGAAAAGCCAAGAAACAAGGCGAAGGTGGTATGGTCATAAGAATCCCATTCCTCGATAGGATTCTTGCAGTAGATAGAACCGTTCAGCAATTGAATATTTCAGCCGAATCCGTATTATCAAAAGAGAAACAAAAGATTCGTCTGAACGCAGTACTTCAGTGGCAGGCAGAAAATGCTATTGCTACAATCAATAATGTGACTTGGAAAGAGATACCCGTAAGACTTACAGCTATTATTGAATCAGTCATTCGTACTGCGTGCGCTCAACTCTCTGTTGAAGAGATACTCGAAGAACGTCAACTCATCATTGAGGCTGTAAAGAAAGAGCTGATTGATATTGTTTCAGAGTGGGGTCTGAAAGTCGTAACTGTCGAGCTCGTTGATGTATCAGTTGTTAACGATTCATTCCTAAGAGACATGTCCAAGCCTAGAGAAGCAGAGATGCACCGTCTGGCTCAAATAGCGCTCATTGAGGCGGATCAGTCAACTAGTACTAGAGATATTGAGAAGAGTAAAGTGCTCCGTGAGAAGGAGATCGAACGTGACAAATTCATCGGTGTGCAGGAGCAACAACAGCTCAGAGACATCCAAGAGGCTGAAAAGCAGCGTGAACAGAGTGTTCTAGAGATTGCACTCCAGAAAGACCTGATGCAAAAGAAATACGAGAAACAGCAGGCGGAGGTTGAAGCTGCTAAGGACCTTGAGGTTGCCAAATTAGGAGCTGAGGCTGAGAAGCAACGAAAGATTAAGGAAGAGGTTGAGGTACAGGCTCAACGTATTCTACAGGAGGCTCAGGCAGATGCTCAGAGTATTACAGTCAAAGCTCAGGCCGAGTCTGAAAAGATCCTAAAGGTTACCTCTGCTCAGGCAGAAGGTATCAAGAAGACATTGGCTGCTGCCAAGGATTATACTCCTCAAGCATTTGCAAGGGACTTCTTACAGATACTACCTGAGATATACAAAGAAATCGACATCGGCGACGTCACTCTCTTCGGAGGAGGAGGCGGCATGGGTGGAGAAGGTTCAGAGGAAGGCGGAGCTGGAGCTGGAGCATTTCAGGTCTTTGGCAATGTCTTGCTACCAATGATGCTCATGTCTAAGATGATGGGCTTTGATTTCAAGAAACTAATGAAGGAGTCTCTAGGGGAGTTATCCTCAGAGGAGGAGAAAGAAAAGAAGACGAAATAAAGTAATGGGGAATAGTGTTCCAAGATGTACCTGGAAAGCAGGTGCGGAACACCCTCCCTATCTTTATTTTAATTCTGAGTGCTTTATTTGACACGTCTGATGAACCAGATGATCTTATCGCCTTCTTCTACCATCTCAAGAATCTCATTGCCACTTCTCTCAGCCCAGGCTGGGAAGTCTTTCTTCGTACCTATGTCGGTAGCAATTACTTTGAGAATCTGTCCAACTTCGATTTGCTGGACCTCTTTCTTTGTCTTCAAGATTGGCATCGGGCACCTTAGGCCTGATGCATCAAATTCTGCTGCAACTTCATAGCTGGTCATTGTATATCGCCATCCATTGTCATTTGATGAACAGTTTTTATGCCTTTCTCTATCACGAAGAAAAGCTAACATCTTCACGCTTTTCTATGTTCGATTTCAAACATAATGAAATGAGAAAATTACATTTATAAACCATCAGCTTTTCAAAATGTTCCCTTTCCGACATATTTATCTATAGTTATTTTAGCTATCTCAATAATAGGTGTATCAATATGGCACTTCTACAATTCATATTGTTCATTGTTCTAGCACTAAACATCAGTACGATGTTCTCTGGCTTTATGCTTGCTAGAAGAATGGGTTATTACTTGATGAATCAGGTCATGACACTGATGTTAGCGATGATGTTTGGCATCGGTGCCCTGGTCGTGGGACTCTTTATGTACCCAGTAGCACCAGCAATGTTTGACTTACTTCATATTATAATACTGATAGACTTCATCCTGGTTCTATTAGCAACATTGATGCAGTTTGGTCAAATCTTGCCCATCCTTCTCAAGACGATGCAAGGCGGTCCATTCCACAGTTCACATATGACTACACTCTTGGTCACATTGTTCACACTGCTTGGACTTGTAATATACTACTCTGAATTAGCTGTCATCTAGGAGATGATATAACAAATGCCTAGTCTATACATAATTGGTCAATGGGGCCCCGAGGCAGCAGAACGTTGCTATGGTCCTTTTGTAACTGGTACAACTGCACAGACTCTTGATGTTGATGTGACAATCTTCCTCATGATGGATGGTGTCATGTTGATGAAGAAAGGTGCAGCTGAGAAAGTCAAGGCTCCTGGTTTTCCGCCATTACCTGAACTGATTGACTCTTTCCTCGAAGCAGGTGGCAAAATTCAAGTCTGCTCAAACTCTGTAGAATTCCGTGGAATTAAACAGAACGACTTGAGAGACCCCAGAATCGAGATTGCAGGAGCAGCTACAATGGTGGACGATGTGCTAAAACACGATCGTACTATGTATTTCTAAAATATAATTCATTGAGGGGATTGCCCTCAATCTTCTTTTTTATGATTATTAGGTTAGAGATATTCAGGATAGCAACTTCTCATAGCTAAGTTGAGTATTGCAGATCGGATTGATTCTTCAGAAATAAAACCAGTTAACTCTTGGTCACAAACCTTGATGTAGGGAACCATTGGTAAGGAATCCTTACTAATCTTAGCCTTGGGATCATCAACATTAATCACTTCAACTATTGAATGAGGTATACCCAACTCATCAAGCACAGATATCATCGTTTCAAAAGCAGGATCGCAAAACACACAGTGATTAGACTTGTAAAAAGCAATACATGTGGCACGACCACAGGGCAATTCTGTTGTTTCAATCCACATAGGAAGTAATACTATGAATCGTGCACCTTGAGTACTATCACCTTCGACTCTGTCTTCAACCTTTATTTTTCCACCTAGATCTTTCACGATTTGGTCAACCAAAGTCAGTCCAAGTCCTCTGCCAACAATCTGCTCATCTGGAATTCCTGTTCTACGAAAGATGAACTCCTTTGTCGGATCAGGTACACCAGGACCGTGATCCACAAATTCCAATCTGACCATCTTCAGATCTTCATTTTTTTCAGCATTTACTTCTATTTCGACAATTTGTTTCTCATCGAATGTCATTGCATTATGAATAATATTGAAGAAAATGTGGTGGACATATTCATTTCCTGCAATTTTAAATTGATTCTTTGCTATTTTTGATTTTAGAGAGAGCTTCTTCCATGGAAAATCTTTGGCAACAGCGAATTCAGCAATTTGAAGATAATCAAAGAGATCTACTTCCTCAACAAGTGGAGGAGCTTCACTAAGCCGAAGCAAAGCTCGCATATTTGCAGTCATTCGTCCAGATCGTCTAATGTACCAGCTTGCTTGCTGCATCATTGATTTGATATTATCAGATATGCCAGGTGAAGCCTCAACCAATTCTAATGAAAATAAAAGACTCTGGTTTATATTGTTTATATCATGAGTCATAATCTCAAGGTACAGATTTGCTCGGTCACGTTCTCGTCTTTCACGTGCCTCAGCTATCTTTCTTCTATCAATATTCATTGCTAACAATGCAATATGCGATGATTTGTCTGGATATTCTAAGAGGTCCGCTGTAACGCTGACCCAAACTGGGAAACCATCAGATTTCTTCAATTGTATCTCTAGATCTTTGAGGTTTTTTCCTTGTGCAACTTCGGAAACAATCTGGTTCACAATATCAGTCTTATCATCACTAAAAATGAATGTTGAAAGATTTCTACGAAGTAGATCGTTTTCCTCATACCCCAGCAGTTCCTCTACAGCTCTATTGATTTGAAGAATATTTCCTCTTAAACTAAGTGTAAAATAAGCTAGAGGCGAAGAATCGAACAATGCTCGATATCTACTCTCTGAAGTGTCTATTGCTGTTTCAAGTTCGATTTGCTTGGAAATATCACGTACAATGCTTAGAGTTGCAGGAAGTTCGGCCATAACAAAATATGAAGTACTTATTTCAACATTGAGTATTTGTCCGTTCTTCATTTGAAGACATGCACGAAACCTAGGTCGGTCTATTTCACCCCAATGTGCTAACTCTTGAGCTTCATCATAAAGATGAGCAGTTGCAACATCTAGAATTTTGTTGAAAGGTTTTTCTAAGAGCTCTGACTCGTTATAGCCTAACATTCTTTGTAGCGCGGGATTAGCTAATGCAATTTTATCATTCTGAACGACAAAAATACCATCATTGGCCATCATCACCATATCATAGAAAAAATCATACGATGTCTTATGACGTCCAGAGTTATTCTGTTCTTGCACTGTTTAAACCGCCTATGCGTTTTTGAAAAAATGAAATAGATCATTGATTATACGAGATCTCTGCCATTTTTCCAGTCCCAATATGCAATTAGAATCACATGTCCTACCTAGATAATACTTGTTTGTGTGAAATCTTGAAAAAAGGCGGCTATTCAGGTTCCTAAATCACAATCTTTTTTATTGGAAAGGTAAACATTCAAACATTTGTACAATCATTTGAACGTAATGGGTGAACAATTTGTCCATCAAAAAGGCATCTAAAAGGTCTAACATCATAATGAATAAAGAAGAATTGCAAAGGATGATAACTATCTTCAAAGCTCTAGCAGATTCCTCAAGATTAATGATATTGGCTACGCTTGCTAAAGGAGAAGATCTCTGCGTATCAGATTTAGCAAACAAATTGGATATGTCAATCAGCAGAGTAAGCCACCATTTGAGTCTCCTAGATAATTTAGGTTTTCTTAGACACGCACAAGATGGTAAGCAGGTATACTACGCTATTGATGATGATTGTATAACTGACATAATGATGAGAGCGCAAGAGCATGTTAGAGGAAAGTAGTGAGCATTGTGATGCGTGTGGAATACCATCACAGAACGATAGACTAAGAAGCAAACTATACGAGTATTATATGGGTATAATATCAGGATTTTTTCTATTTCTTGGAATTCTCACTGAATGGTTAAACCTTGGAGTTCTAACATATTATAGTCTATTTCTCATCTCTGTTACTGCTTCAGGGCAATTTGTTATTCCTAATGGTGTTAGAGGTGTTGCCAGAAGAAAATTAGATCAGCATTTTTTGATGGGTTCAGCCTCGATTGCAGCCATCATCATTGGCGCGCCTGCAGAAGGAGCGTCTGTTATGTTTCTATTCTACATCTCAATACTGCTTGAGGAACGCGCTGAAGATAGAGTGATTGCAGAAATTCAGTCACTCGTGGAATTAGAACCACCTTCAGTCACAATCAAACAAGATGATACAGAGGTGTGCATTCAACCCTCTGATGTGAAAATTGGAGATGTACTCATCGTCCGTCCAGGTGGAAAAATTGGTTTAGATGGGATCATTGTAGATGGAGCTACTTCGGTAAATCAATCTACAATTACAGGAGAATCACTACCAGTTCCAAAATCAGTTGGCGATCAAGTTTTTGCAGGAACTATAAATCAAGAGGGTTACATCGAGATTAAGGTGACGACAAAATCTGAAGAAACAGTCCTCTCAAAAATAATTGAACTCGTAGAAAATTCAAGAGAGAAGAGATCACCTACAGAGAAGGCGGTTTCAAGATTTTCAAGAATATATACACCCATAGTATTCACGATATCCATAATCGCCGGCATTATAGCACTTCTAATTGGTTTTACACTTACTGAAGCAACGTATCGTGCATTGACTATTTTAGTGGTAAGTTGTCCTTGTGCTTTTGCTGTCTCAATCCCAGTAACAATGGTATCAGCAATTACAGGTTTAGCAAGAAATGGTGTACTTGTAAAGGGAGGAGTATATCTAGAGAAGAGTAGTCATGCAGAAATTGTAGCCTTCGATAAAACTGGAACATTGACAGAAGGAGTGCTATCTGTTCAATATGTATGTCCACATAATAATCACTCTAAAGAAGAAATACTTTCTATCGCTGGAACATTAGAAACAATGTCAGAACATCCAATTGGACATGCTCTTATAGAAGCATCATCCAATAAGAGATCAGACCTGCTAAATGTGTCTTCTTTTGCAGCAATTCCTGGTAGAGGAATAGTAGGTCAGATAAACAATGACGAATACCTTGTAGGAAATCGAAGATTACTCCTTGAGCACCATGTACCTCTTCAATCTCAGACTGAACACATTTGTGGGATTGGCACGATGGTGTATGTTGCACAAGGTGACGAGCATTTTGGTACAATCATATTATCAGACACGCTAAGAGAAAATACAAGAAACGCTATGGAAGACTTGAAGCAGCTAGGTATTGAAACTGTGATGTTAACCGGCGATAGCGAGAATATTGCAGACGAGGTAGCCAGAGAAATTGGTATAGATGCATATATTGCTGAACTTCTTCCACATCAAAAAGTAAATGCCATAGAAGAATTGAAGAAAAAGGGCAAAACGCTGTATGTTGGAGATGGAATTAATGATACTCCAGCTCTCGTAGAGTCGGATGTTGGAATAGCTATGGGAGCTAGCGCATCAGATGCAGCATTAGAAAGTGCTGATATTGCCCTTATGAATACAGATCTCAGAAAAGTTCCAAGTCTTATCCAGAAGTCGAAAAAGACGATGGGTGTTGTGCGACAAAACATCGTGACTTCACTCATCGTAAAATCATTAACAGGTATATTAGCAGCACTTGGCTTCTTGTCATTATGGATGGCAATCGCTTTTGGTGATATGGGACTCACCTTTGTAGTTATAGCAAACGCACTAAGATTGGTACGAAAGAAATGATGTACCTACTTGTAAGAGTTTATTGCTTTTCCGGCTAGAAATAGGAAAACCAAAGTAAAACCAATTGTGTAAAGCGGCAAGAGAACTAGAACTAATGAACTCGATGCACATGCGGCTACTATAAAAATCATGATACTGCCGAGTGCAAGATTAATAATTGGATACGAAAATGCAAGTGGGATTGGCAATTGTTTTGGATCGTTTGTGATTACGGGTACATAAGCACCTATTGCGAGACCTGATCCTGTGAAAAGAATTGTAAGAGGACCTATTAAAGTTATGAGCGCAAGATATCCTTCTATTCTAAGAATATAGATTAAGAGTCCTGCTGCAGGTAACACTGCAATACCAACCTCAAGTAGACTCAACAAATACTTAGCTAGTACAATGTCCTTCGTTCTAAACGGACTTGACTTAAGTAAGTAGACATTTTCTTTCTCATCAACAAGACTAAGCATGGAAGTGAGACTGGACATCTGAACAAATAGCATCATCATTAGTACAAAAGCTGGAACCATTGCAAATTGAATACTGCCTGGAACATCTAACGGTTTAAACCATGAAGGATGAAAGAGGTTTAAGTATAGTATAAAGGCAGTACCTAAAATCGCATACATATATTTCCAAATTTGATAAGGTGTTCTTAGCCGACTCCAGAAATCTTTCAATACAATCCAGATTGTAGGATCATTAAATCGAGATTTTGAAAAATCAACTTCGCCACGAATATATCCACTAAAACTTCCTTCGACCTGTTCTTTTCCCTTAACCTCTGAGAAGAGCTCATAGTATTCATGGCTAGTTATGTTTGCTGTTAGAAGTAGACAAATAGTGAAAGAAAGGATTAGGAAGAAGAATCCTACCTCATAACCAATGTGTAGCGAAAAAATCCCAGTAATTTCAGTCAGAATGAATCCCAAAGCATTTGATGGAAGCAAAGCAGCTGCTGTGAACGTGGATGTGAACTGAGGGAATGTAAGTACAAGTATCATGATGCCAAGAAGAAGAACCATGACATGTCGTAAGGGAGTCTTAATTCTCTTAGATACAAATATCCTGACATAGGAGCTTAGCGAACCCAAAAGATAGTTTGATTCCAAGAAGATAATGAAACAGACAATGGTAAAAGCAGTTGAGAAGAAAATCAGGTTTGCGCTAGAAAGCAGTGGCAAGATAGAAAAAAGCCCTAAAATTGCAAATGCAGACTTTCTAATGATTCTCTTTGCATACCTGCTTAAAAACAATTGATATGGTTTGATTGGAGCAGATAATAGAATGTTTTCATCATCTGTTGTGATTATTGTAGCAGGACCAAGCCCAAAATATCCTGTGACAACAGAAGAAACAGAGATAATTCCAAATGTAGCAAATATCAAATTGCGATCCAAGGAACTTTCCAGTAATTCACTGAATTGAGAAACAAATGGATCAAATGCAATAAATGTTGTAATGACAGCACTAACAAAGAATATACCAAAGACTGTAATGCAGTAGAATAGTAACATTGAGGGAGTTCTGATTGCTTGCTTGGACTGATTATAGAGCATCCTAATCTCATTCAGTACAAGATTTGATGTCTTTGGCTTTACAGATGTCATTTCTTTGGAATCCCACCTGTAAGACTAAGAAACACTTCTTCCAAGTTCTTGGTTTCTTTATGTGAATTTAGAAGTTCATTGAGTGTGCCTTTCCCCACGACTACGCCTTCATTCATGATAATGAATCTATCACACAAATCAGAAGCAACTTCTAAAATGTGGGTTGAGATCAAAATTGCTGAGCCTTCATCTCTCAATTGTCGAAGATACGATTTGAGGTTCCATGCTCCACGTGGATCCAAGCCATAAATTGGTTCATCAAACGCAAGAATATAGGGAGGGGGTCTTACAAATATTCCAATTAGCAATGCACGCTGTAAATTTCCTTTTGAGAGCGTACCAATATAAGAATTCAAAAATTCGTCCATTTGAAACATATCAATAAATTGACGCATTCTGACAAGAGTAATTTGTTTGGGAACTTCATATATCCTTGCCATGAACGTGATGTACTCTTTCACGGTTAAACTTGGATAGCAAGTTGGTTTTTCAGGAATATATCCAAGGATGCTTTTAGCTTTTATTGGATTTTTTGCAATATCGTTTCCATTAACTATTACAGAACCAGACGATGGTTTGATAATCCCGGTCAATATTCGTAAAGTAGTCGTCTTTCCTGCGCCATTCGGACCAACCAAGCCAACAATTTCACCGGGATTTACATCAAGATTCAGACCACTGACCGCAGCTTTCTTGCTATAATACTTTGTGAGATTATTAATATGGATAGCAGGAGTATGAAGAACACCTTCGGGCAATGTAGGCTCATTAGATGGAGACACTGCATTCATAATTTTATCAATCAATATACTTCTGGGTATCTCACTAGATTCAATAGGAATTTTCAGAACTCTGGCAAGTTTCAGAAGTTCCTTGTTTGTCATTCGTTCCACGTTTGCACGTTCAATCAAGTCTTACAACACTCCCGCCATAGAGTTGATAACCTCAATTGGTTCAAGAAATTATAACATATGAAGTAAGTGGTTTAGGTACAACTGCACTATCAAGTTGAAAACTTTTCAAGCGGTCCGAGATCAAAAGGAATTCTTCCTATGAGCTCTAAGTCCCAGTCAACCACTCTTGTAATAACTGGAATCACATCAACTCCAGTCATATATGCATATCTCAAAGCCTTACCAAATTTGGGATCATTTCCATCATGGGGTGAAAAAATCCGCGCGTCAGGTCTTTGAATCATAAATACTACCACAGCTTTTTGAACAATGTTTTGTGTAAGTGCATGAGCTAGATCCATCATGTGTCTAGCTCCTCGAATGGTTGGCGAGTCAGGGAATAACGCGTGACCATCTTCAACAAGCGTACATGATTTTACTTCAATAAAAGTAGACTGCTCTCCTGAGAGATGAAAATCAAAACGTCCATGAAAGGCAGTTGGTTCACTTGTAACAGATTGATACCCATCGAGATAGGGGAACTTGTGATGTAGTAATAGGGACTTCATAAATCTGTTAGGTAAGTTTGAGTCAATTGAAACCAAGATACCATCGTGTTTTAAGCCAATCATATCGAATGCTGTTTTTCTATGTAAGGCGGGATTACTCTTGACAAATACTTCTTTTCCTGGTATCATGAATTCATACATTCTTCCGGGATTTGGTACATATGCTTCTACAAGTTTTCCATCAATGTCAACAATAGCTAAGAAACGATTTGGTCGCTTCACGAATGAAGCTTTGAAGACTTGTCCTTTTTTTAGCAATACTTATCCCCTGTACTAAATTCAACACTAGGTATTGCTTTTAGGATTTAATATTGAGGTCGGTAGAAAGACGAAAACCTATTACGAGATTAGGTTATTAATTATGCTGGATATTATTCTGGAGGGATTGAAGTTCAGATGAAGACGCGTGTGCTACTTGTGGATGATGATCCAGAACTACTTGGCGTAGCTAAAGAAATAATGCATCATAATCAACCTGAATTGGAAATAGTCACATCAGATACGACAAGTGATGCTTTGAAAAAAATAGGACAGACGGAGTTTGACATTGTAATATCTGACTATATGATGCCAGATTTAACTGGACTTGACTTGCTAGAGGTATTACGAAATGAAGGAGATAGAATTGGTTTTGTAATATGGACAGGTCATTCTAAAGAAGAAGTAGCTATTAAGGCATTGAATCTGGGAGCAGATTACTACATTTTGAAGGGCAGTGATATTAAAGAGGAATTCAATACGATTGGAGAGATAATAAAAAAGATTCTAGCATCTAAAGCAAAACAACAAAGAAAATTAATAGAACAAAGGAAAGCAAGTGAGTTCATTCATAAACTCTCACATGATATTACTGGAATTGTACACAATATTATGGGATATGCTACACTTCTTGAAGAAGAATATGATAAATCGTATATAGAACGAATTGGTTTCCTTTCAAATAAATTGACAGCCAGGGTTAAGACAGCAGTTTCTGAAATCGATACTGGAGAGCTTAATGAATTATAAGAATTCTGTGAGACAAAGCTGGGTAGTAACTTCACTTAATCCTGAAATCTTTATTCCAATCAAGCGTACAGATTTATGAAGATCTCTCTTATGATTAAAGACTTCAATTGCCATCCTTTCAAGTATCTTAATATCATCGGTTTCGACAGGTATTGACTTGCTTCTTTGAATCGTAAAATAATTATCATATCGGATTTTGACTGTAACAGTCCGAAATCTGAGATTCTTATCGATTAAACGCTGTCCAATTCTATTACATATTTTTCGTATTGTGTCATGAAGGTATTCCACATTATCAGGCTCAATGTCAGCCATAAAGGTGCGATCTTTGCTAATTGATTTCCGTATTCTGGGTCCATTATCTAATATGACTCTATCATCAATCCCACACGCACGATTGTATAACCACTGAGATCCTCTGCCCATAATAGGCCATAAGTCTTGAAGCGTTAGAGATTGTATATGCCCTAAGGTAGTGATACCAAATTTCTCAAGATAACTCGCAGTCTTTTTCCCAACACCGTTCAAAGCATCGACAGGTAGCGGTCGAAGAAATTCTAGGATATCTTCATATTTAGGACCTACAAGTGTTATTCCTCTTGGCTTATTCATTCCTGTTGCAATCTTAGCTACGGACATATTAGGTGCGATTCCAATTGAACAGGGCAATGAGGTCCGTATACGGATGTGCTCTTGAATTTCTTGAGCATATTTTATGGGACTTTCATACTCTGTTACTCCCTCTGTTACCTCAATGTAAGCTTCATC
>JAEOUN010000044.1 GCA_016839245.1 Candidatus Thorarchaeota archaeon | reverse complement strand
TCTGGGCAATTCATCCTGGTGGTCGTGCAATTCTTGAACGAGTAGAAGAAGCGCTTCATATCACTAAAGAAGACTTGGATGCTTCTTACCGAGTAATGGAAGAATATGGCAATATGAGCTCAGTGACGATCATGTTTGTGCTTGCCGATATCCTGAACGATTCAGCTAAGAGCGGCAATGTTTTTGTTGCAGCTTTTGGACCAGGTATCACTGTTGAGGCTGGATTAATGGAGAAGATATCGGAATAATCCATTAAACCCTGTAATTATGAGGACAAAATGTATAGAGCGTTTAGGTTTTACAACCTCCTCACTCAAGCGCTGATTTTCTTTTTTCTAAGCTCAAAATAGACTTGGATAAATGCCATCGTCTGTAGGAAGTATCCTCCAACCAATCCTATTTTCGAGTATAGCGGATATTGTAGTTCTCCAATGATCATAGAACATCCTATCCAGTAAGAGACCAAAGCACCAACACAATACAAGCTAGGGACAAAGGAAATTTTGTTTACCTCTGCCCATAGGTACAGAAAACATATTGCAAGAACAATTGACAAAACTATGCCTATCAGGTATGCCAAACCAAACAGATCGAGAGTATATTGCATCAACCATCCTCCATATTCCTGAATCAATTACATACTTACATCTGATGTATTATGAATTTTGATTTCTGGATTCATTAGAAGAATGAGAACTATGAACTTATTATCCTCATGATTTCCTATTCGGTTCCATCAGATGCTGCAGAAGATGCTCGTCTATCGCGAAGATATTGAGATATAGAAATGCCCTGCAAAATGTATCCACTGATAATACCGATGAATCCTATCAGAAAGGGATAACTACTTGCTCCAATCGCCCAATTGATAGTTATCCATATGCCCGCGTTACTTAGGGTAAGACCTCTATAGAAATATGCAGATATGCTTACAAACGCATACAACCATGCTGTTCTTGATATTCTTCTTTTTGTTATAAGGAACAGAGTCAATAATACTGATAATATGATCCCAGGAATTTCTGCGATCAAGTAGATCAAATCAAATGTAGAGAAATCCTGTAATAGGATCTCTATGAATTCATTCATCTCCTTGTATCTAATGTACACTACCAAAGATAAAGTATGACCAAGTCGTAATTCAAGGATTACTTCAGTCCAATATTAAAAGGATTGAATATAGAATCCTTCTTGATATTTCATTTCCACGCTTGGTCAGATTTTGGAAGTGTATCCTTTGAAGGCTCTGATTTCTCGTACTTCTTCACTATCTCTATAACTTCTGGAATCCAGTCAAGACCCAACTTCTTGACCTTCTCCATTGTCGGAACACCATTCCGAGTCCAACCACGTCGCTTGTAGGTAGCGTCTGTGAGGAGTCTATACCGCTCTTCTCTATACTCGCGGAGCTTCTTGTTCTTCTCAGAAGTGGTCATTTTTGAAATGTCTACTCCGATCTCCTTGAGTTGTTCATCATAACGGTCTGCTCGCGATTCATATTCCCAATCAGTTACAGGTCCCGCACTTCTGTATGGAATGAACGAGTCATGAAGTCTAAGACCCTTACCCTGCCTGATATTGAAGATACGTTGGAAATTGTATACCTTCTCAGACATTATAAGTAAGTCATCACCCTTTGTGGGTCTTCCTGTCATTGCTTCGAAGTATCTGGCATAGAATGCAACATGTCCTGGTACTTTCGCTGGTTCTGAGCTCTGAGCGTTATCTGCTGGCACAACGTCGTTCCAAGGTAGTTTACAAAGTCCATTCAATCCAAACCAGGTTCGCCAGTTGGGGAAGTAATGAAGCGCCTCTGCTTTCTGTTCGAATGTGGGCATATAATTATGGACTTGATCGAGAAATATAAGCCATGCTTCATCATGCTGAGGTCCCTTCAGTGTGAGACCGTAACCTCCCTGTTGAGCAAGGCTCTCTTTAGTCACGTATTCGCTATATTCGAGACCCTTGTGCTCCATCCCAATATCTTGCATTAAGTCGGAGTTGACACCGAACTTTTCAGCAAAGTATTCCTTGAGATAATGAATTCCTTTACCAAAATGCTGCCCGCCAAAGCCTTTGCCTTCAGCCATCTCGTGAAGGATTGCAAGAGCTTCGTTGGCAGCTCCCCATTTTAGTTTATGACCACCTGTGGCTTTCTCATCGATGTATCCTCCTTCAAAGAGCTCCATGACAAATGCCATAGCTGTTCCAAAGGAGATGGTGTCTATTCCATAGGCATCACAATAGAAATTCAGTTCAGCAACTTGATAGGGATCAAATACGCCCATGTTAGAACCACATCCTGCAATCGTTTCGTACTCAGGCCCATCTACAACCACTTTCTTGCCCTTGAATGGACCTGTTTTAGGGGTGAATCCTTCAATACAATGTGCACAGTTGATGGCACAAGGTCTCCAACATCCATCCCAACCTTTTCCTGCATTTGTGAAGATTCTCTCCCAAGCATCGCCAAAGAGAGCCTTAGCTTCTGGATCGCTGCCAGTTCGATAATTGCGAGTAGGAAGAAGGTCGAATTCATCCATGATTGATGGGAGATGTCCAGTACCGATGACCCTCATTCTATTTTGCTTTGAATCCAACTGAAGAATTTCACCTGAGTGGTCACGTCCAACCTTCTTAACCTCTTCAGGATCTGCAGGATTGTTCAGTTCCAACGTGATTTTAGAAAATTTGATAGCGATAGCTTTTATCTTCTTGTTCCGGAAAACTGTACCAATTCCCCCTCTACCTGCCTGTTTGTATCGTGGAACATTCCGTCTCATATCCCACCAAGAGAAGTTCAGACATCCCATCCACGCATGGTCAGCACCAGGACCTGCTGCCACAATTGACATATCTTTTCCTTCCATTTGGGTATAACGATCAGATAGAACTCTCGTTATCTCATATGCAGTATCTGGTAGGTCTTTTGCTTCATGAATCTCGATTACTCCATTATCGCCATCAATCAGAATGTAGATATCTTTCTTGGCTTTGCCTTGAATCTCCATTGCATCAAAGCCAGAGAATTTTAGATTTGGTCCAGCATATCCTCCTACATTCGAATCGATTGGAATTCCTGTGGTTGGTGAGATTGAAGTGACAATACTCTTTCCAGCACCAGGATATTGAGTGACACCTCCAAGGGGACCCGTGGCAATACAGATCTCATTCTCTGGGTCATCCCATTTAACAATCCTGTCTTTAGGTAGACTATTCCACATAAGCCAAAGGTCAAAGCCTTTACCGCCAGTGAAGGTCTCTTTCATTTTGTCATCGACTGGTTTAATTTTGATAGTATTGTCTGAGATATTAATATAGAGTGTCTGGTTGGCATAACCTTTCTCTATGGTCGGAATTGTATACTTGAAATCCTTAAGCATTATGAATGTTCACCATCCATCATGTTGCGAACGTGACTGAATAACAGGTGCATCCGAGCTGGTCATACATTTGAGTCTTGCCTTAGCTGACATGTTCAGCTGTGCATCTGGGCGATTTATTTTATTCCTGTTGGATTGCAACTGCTCTCTCTGACTATGCATCAGAATTGATATCACGGCCATTGCTTTCTTCACAATGATCACATTGCATCTTGTTCAATCGTCGATATTAGATATCTATCTTCGTATACTGTCCAATGACAATCTATCTTTGTATCTGAATCTTGGGCATAGTATTCTTCTCTGGTTTCCGAAGAATTCAACTTGAACAAGATTGCCAATCCCCAAAAGCATGTCAATGAATTAATTCTGACTTTCTAATATTGGGCATACATTAGCACTATCGTTGACGATAAGGATACGAGATGTTTTACCCTTGATTCGAAGCGCTTCATCCAATGCTTCTTGGAGATTTTCAAATCCTCTGATGAACATACGCTTTAACTGCTCCTTAGGTATCTTCGTTACCATCCAGAGCTCTTTATCCTTGAGAAATGTTGGAATTGAACCAACCTTATGCCATCCAAGTTGATAGTGTTTCTTGATCTCTTCGAATCTACTAGCTAGTTCATCAGGTGTATCTGAAGATTGAAGCATAGATGCATAATCATCAGGTCCAATGCCATCATAGCAAGAGGAAACAAGAATCAGGATCCCGCCCGGTCTTAAGGTGAGAAGGCAATTCTCGAATCCCTTTTGTGCTTGATAGAGATTCTGGTCAAGTGGCGCGTGTACGATAGACAGTAGTATGTCCGGAGACTCCCTGACAACTGGTGCATATACCTTCTTTGCCAATTTTGCTCCTTCGTAAAGTAGACTGAAGAGGTCGCCTGTAAATGAGCCAACGATTTTATTTGACCCATCAAGAACGACATTAATTCCAAAAACAGGATGCTTTTCAGTTACAAATCGAACTGCTTCTTCAAAGTCTTCGTGTAAAGGATTTCCTTTTAGCTGAAGAATCTTGGATTCATCAAGTAATGCTAATGAGTGATTTGCCTCGATGCTTTCGTAGGCAGATATACCAGGAAGAAAACTTTTACGTCCTCCTGTAAAACCTGCAAAATAATGTGGTTCAATTGAATTGATAGCAATAATTGCTTCGTATTCATTAATTATTCTATTGACTCTAACCTTTGTTCCACGACTTGTTGTGCCTAGTGTGACAAAGTCATCTTTGGCATTTGGGTTATGAAAGACAAGAGTATCTCGTAACTTCGAGTAGAACTTGCCCAAGATGGTCTCCTTGAGGTCATCTTCTGAAGGCAGTGAATGAGTTCCGCTAGCTACAATGATACCAATTTCCTTGTTCTCTAAAGATGGCAAGATCTGTTTCAGAATTTTCGGTGTAGGTGTAGCTCTAGCTTGATCGTTGACAATGATTAGTATTGATTTGTAATCTTGAATAAATTGCTCAAATCCAGGCGAGTCTATTGATTTCTCAAGTGAGCCTGCAATAATCTGAGTTTCACTCTTATCCAATTCTAGAGATAGAGGTTTGACAATCTCAATATTACATTCGTTCGGAACTTCAACATCAATCTCAGAATTATCATAGTAAATACCAAGCTTCATAGACCATCGACACTATTGGCCTATATGCGATATATAAACGGAATCATAAGTCTATTAGAAACCAACAACCACCAGCCAAATCCCTATGATAGTAGCGATTGTGCCAACAATTCCTTTCCAAGTAATTTGCTCTTTAAGATAAAAAATTGAAACTGGAAGTGCAAACAATGGTGCTGTCGATCCAATTACTGCACCGATTGTAGCTCCTATCATTTTAATTGACGCAACATATAGCAGAGATGCAAATCCCATACCAAAGAAACCTGCAACAGCGACAATTTTGATGGCTCTCTTTGATAGTGGTCTTGAACGCTTTTTCATTGAAAAAGAAAAGACTGGTATCATGGCAATTGAACCTATGAACATTCGAAATAAATTAGCATCAATTGGATCGATATCAGTCACACCCATATCCATGTAAATAGTAGCAAATGCAAACATGATAGAGGATGCAAACGCAAGAATCAATCCTTTCCAATCATATGGTTTGTCCACTTCTGTTTGTTTGTTATTTGATAGTTCTCGTGAAACAAGAATTACGCCAATTACTGCCAATAATATTCCAGATATTGTACTCAGGAGTAGAGTTTCGCCTAATAGGAAGAGTGCGAGAAGATACGTAATGATTGGATAAGTGTTTGATATAGGAAACGCGCGCGAAACTCCTATTCTCTCTTGGCTTGATAGGTATACTGCATCGCCAAATGCACCTCCTAAGAGAACTGAAACTGTAAGGGGTAATAAAACAGACATAGGAAGCAGAAATACATGCGTTCTCCATGGAATGATGACAAGAAACAACATGAGTGGTGCTGAAACCCACATTTTAATCGAGTTAGCAACTAGTGCATTAACGCCTTCACGTTGGCTCTGTATAAGGACATTTTGAAATGCAAATAAGGCTGAGCTAACAAGACCAAGTGTTATTCCAATAATCAGGTCTGCCATCTATGTTTGACTCCATCTTTTACTATTTTGATAAGAAAGTAATCTTTGAATAATTTATAGAATCCCAATAATCGGTTTCAATCTATAACTCATTTTTGAAATCTAGTCAGATTCCGAATTAATAAATAGTGGTTTAGCCTCTCTTTTCATTTACTTGTAGGTATTTTACTTGCAAGGAGGAAAAAGAAATGTCTGAAGAACGTGTGAGAGAGAGAGCCCCCATGGGTTATGGTGGAGCAAGTATCGCATTCATTGCAGTATATGGTGCGATTAATGGAGCTTTAGCTCTAGTTCCAATCTTCCCATATTTTGGAGGCGGAGGCTTTATCCCCTTGTCGGTGATTTTCACTGCAATCGGGCCTCTTGTATTAGGGCCAATAGGTGGAATCCTCGCAGCTATTCTTGGTGGCTTTATTGGTATGTTTGTAAGTCCTGCTATGTTTCCACTTGGACTGCTAGATGTCTTACTGACTGGCATATTGCCAGCAGTGTTTGTAGCGCTTATGATCAATACCGATATGACTTTGGACTGGATCCTATCTATTCTGGCTGTGATCATTACTGGAGTAATGTTCATAGTCTTTCCATATGTTTGGCCAACATTGCCTGGTGAAACTCCCGATACTATCTACTTCATGTCAACCTTAGTCTTTTGGGTTCCTTGGCTCATCATTTTGCTAACTCCCATTGGAAAGTCATGGATTCCAAATTGGGCACGAGGCGAGGATCCAAAGAAGAGATACATTGGAGTGTTTCTTGCAGTATTTATGGGAATTGAAACATTCTATTATTGGTGGGCGGCACCATATTGGTATATTTTCAGTTACCCCGTTATATTAGCACTCGGTGCAAATCTTGGATACCTCTGGTGGTGGCCAGTTCTCTGCGTCATTACTACCATCATTGCAATTCCGATTGTCGAGGCGCTCAAGAGAAGTGGGCTTCCAAGAATACCAAGGGCAATTTGGTAATATCAATAACACTGGTTTTTAATAAACCAGTGTTTCGTCCTTTTTTTAATTCTGAAATTATCTCTACTGGGCATAATAGAAAATTTGATCCTGATTGTTTATCCTAGTCTTTTATTATATAGTAAATTATGCAATTCTTAAAGTATTGAAATTTTGGGAGTTCGAAAAAAAAAACCTCATGTTGAAATACACTTTTTTTATTACAATTTCAATATATTCTATCGATATAACAAAACAAATTTAACTCGCATTCGGGTAGAACAAGTTTCGAAGCCTGATTAATATGTCTGAAAGTAGTATTCAATTTGAAAAATTAACTTTCACATATGAACGCGGTCCTCTTGCGCTTCAGGACATCTCGTTCTCAGTGAAAAAAGGTGAAATTGTAGGTATATTAGGAGCCAATGGGGCTGGAAAGACTACTCTCTGTTTTCATTTGAATGGGATTATTCCGACTGTTTATGCTGGTGTTGAAAAGGGAACAATAACAATGTGTGGTTTGGATCCCTGGGAAACACCGATTATTGAACTCTCACAGAAAGCAAGTATGGTTCTTCAAGATCCTGAAACCCAGTTTACCACAACTGATGTTGAATCCGAGCTTTATTTTGGACCATCGAACCTTGGTGTAGAAAGAGAGGAAATTCTAAGAAGAGCCAAATGGGCTGCTGAGGTCTGTGGAATTAGTGGATTGGAAGAACGGAAACCACAGGAACTAAGTGGTGGACAGAAGCAGCGTGTTGCTCTAGCTGCTGGATTAACAATGCTTCCAGAAGTTCTTATTCTTGATGAACCCACAAGTCAGCTAGATCCGGTAGGTACCACTGAAGTATTCAATGTTGTTAACGAACTTGCAAGTAATGAAGATATGACAATTATGATTACAAGCCATAAGACTGACGAAGTTGCGAGACTTGCTGATAAGGTGTTAGTTCTCAATAAAGGAAAGATGATTGCTTTTGGGACTCCTCAAGAAGTATTCTCTCAAGCGGAGTTACTTAATGAAGTAGGTGTAAATCCTCCTGCATCAGCTAGTCTTGCTGTTGCTATTGCGAAGAGAATTCCTGGATTTCAAGAAAAGTATAAACAAGCAGGTGGTATTCCCCTCACAGTTGATAGTTGCTTTAAAGTTCTAAAGAAACAACTTGATGATGGATTTTTGAAGATTGATTGGCAGGAACCAAAACCCGCTCCAACCAAAGGTGCAAAACCAGTTATAGAGGTCGATCATGTTACATTTACATATCCTGCAAGAATTCCGGTTACTGCCCTACGTGATGTTTCTTTTACGATAAATAAGGGTGAGTTTGTCGCTATAATCGGGCAAAATGGAAGCGGCAAGACTACGTTGGTCAAACACTTCTTGGGATTACTTGAGGCAACAGAAGGTGTCGTAAAAATAGATGGCGAAGATGTAACTGAACTCACAATCGGAAGTGTCGCCAAGAGTGTTGCTCTCATCCTACAAAATCCTGACTATCAGTTGTTTTCAATAAGTGTGCAAAAAGAGCTTGAATTTGGTCTTAGAAATCTTGGCCTTCCAGAAGATGAAATCCAGAAACGTGTGGACAAAGCATTAAAGGAAGTAGGTCTGGAGGAAATTCGTGATGTTTTTCCATTCAGACTGAGTTTTGGTGACAGACGGAAGGTTGCAGCTGCAGCAGGAATAGCTATGGATCCAGAAATATTAGTTTTGGATGAACCTACCACCGCTCAAGATTACATAGGAAGGCACATTCTATGCAAAATTGCCACTAGAATGCGCGAACAAGGCAAGACAATTATTATGATTTCACATGACATGGACCTTGTTGCTCAATATGCTGATAGACTCATCGTGATGGCAGAAGGTCGACTGTTAGCAGATGGACCAAAACGAGAAGTATTCGATATGAAAGAAGAACTTGAAAAAGCATTTCTAAAACCACCTCAAATAACTCAATTATCACAATTGCTTCGTAGTTATGGTATACAAAAGAATCTGGTTACAGTAGATGAGCTTGCCGCTTGCTTCAAATCAGGAGGTGCTCGGTAAATGGCATTTGAATATGTCAAAAAAGACACACCTTTGGACCGAATGAATCCACTGGTAAAGCTCCTCTACATGGCTTTTGCTTTGATACTGGTGGTTCAGTGTACACGTATTGATAATATCAGTATCCTCTTGCTTTGGATTCTCATAGCATCAACATGGTGGATTGTTGGAAAGGTCGAGCTTAGAAGTCTTGGATTCTTGCTCAAACTCCTCAGTTTTCTCTTTGTATTTCTCTTCATTGTCCAAGGCTTGACATATCGATTTGGCGATCCAACTGTAATTATCCGGCTCTTTGATCTTCCTATTGTTGACAATGGTGTTCTTGTAGTTAATTATGGTGAAATCACGGTTGGCGGAGTAATGTACGGTCTTGTCATAGCGCTAAGGGTGATTGCTGTTGTAATGGTGATTCCTATCTTTACAATGACCTCTCCAATGAGTAGAATCAGTGCATCTCTTGCAAAGATACGTGTTCCTCAAAAAGTGATTTTCATGTTCATAACAGCAATGAGGTTTGTACCGCTTGTTCAGGATAGTATGGATAATATTATCGAGGCTCAAAAAATACGTGGATTTGATTTGGATTCTGCAAGCACATATCAAAAACTGCGAAGAGCATACATTCCAATCATTACTCCTCTGTTGTTGTTGATGTTTAGACGTGCAATGGACCTTGAGGTTGCAATTAATGCTCGTGCTTTTGGAGCAAAGAAAGAAAGGACAAATGTCGAGGATATTTCCTTCAAAGCCAGAGATTACCTGGCTTGCCTTCTTATAATTTCATCTTTTGCTCTGTGCATGTGGCTTCTCTATTTTGATTCAACATTGATAACGTGGAATATACTACTCATAATAGTCAGTATCATTGCCACAGCTGTCGGCACCTTTTCCTCAGTTATTGGCCTTACTCAGTTTGTTTTGAATCTAAATAATTGGCTACTTCAGATACCTGTCCTCAATATGATTGGTGGATTTCTAAATCAAAATCTACTTACTGGATATGGCGCTATTATAGCTATTCTATTGATTACCTATATTGTCTATAAAATCGTCAAAAGAAGTACGAGAGAAAAGAAACGAATTAAGAAATAGGGGTTTCTTATAAATGAAAAACATTGGCAAACTTCTCAAATCAGTTGTTGGTGAGAATAGTGTCATCACGGCAAAAGTAGATAGAGTAGCATATGCTCGGGATTTGACTCCATATTTTTCTACGCCTGATTTCATTGTGTTTCCTGGATCTAAGGAACATATCATCGAAATCCTTGCTATTGCATCAAGTGAAGGTATTCCTATTACTCCTCGGGGCGGAGGTGCCTCTTTTCAAGGATCGTCTTTGCCGGTGCGAGGTGGAATAATATTAGATATAAGCAGGATGAATAGAATTATCGAGATCAGCAAGGAAGATATGGTAGCTATTGTTCAGCCTGGTGTCAGATACGAAACCTTTGAGCATCAATTGGGATTGTTAGGACTTACTTTTCCTCATGATGTGGGAAGTCATGATGCTGCTACAATAGGAGGAATTCTAGCATCTGACTCAAATGGCCATCATGCATATAAACATGGTCGAGTCAGTCCTTGGATTCAATCTATGGAGATAGTCTTAGCTGATGGCACAATATTGAATTTAGGTACTCGTGCACCTAGATATAATATGGGATTCAACCTCTCAGCTTTAATGTCTGGTTCAGAAGGAACATTAGGTATCATTACAGAGGCTACCCTCAGACTTGTTCCAAAGTTGAATTACGAAGCTACTATTGGGGCATTCTTTGGCAACTTGGATGATTTAATGAGAGCGTCTCATGCAATCACAATGTCTGGAGTTGATTGTGGTACCCTTGAGGCTACAGATGGATACACTGTCAATACTATTAGTGATGTACTGAAACTTGGTTTTCCTAAATGTGAGGGCAACTTTGTAGGTGATGTGCAGGGATTTAGTGAAGAAGACTTGCAGCTAAAACTTGCAACCATTAGGAAAATTCTCGAGTCAAATGGAGGTGAGAATGTAATAATTGCAAGGGACGAAGAGACGACCAAAATTCTATGGGCTCCTCGTATGGAGATTGATGTTGCAATTATGAAGGTTCATCCTGGATATCGAGAGATTGGATTTGCCGCTGCTGATCCCTGTGTTCCGCTTTCTAAAATGGCTGAAGCTATGAGGAAAATTGGAGAGATAATACGATCAAAGGATATTCTTGCAGCAGTCTTCTGTCATACAGGAATTGGCATTATCCATCCTGCTGTTCTATTCAATCCATTGAAACGAGAGCATTGGATTGGAGTGAAACAAGCAGAAAAAGAGATCATTGATTATGTTGAAAGTATTGGCGGTGTTATTTCAGCTGAGCATGGTTTTGGATATGTCAAAAATATCTATGTACGAAGAGCTGTAGGCGATACGAAGCTCCGACTTGATAGAGAGATAAAACGAATATTTGATCCAAAGAACATACTAAATCCCGGAAAACTTGGATTAGACACTGAAGAACGTGACCAAGATATTGAGTTTACGCATGAAGCCTATATTCCCGATGGCGAACTCTGGAGGGACAACGCATGAGTTTTGATGAACATAAACATATTATTCTTGAATGTGTAAGTTGTGGGCTTTGCCAATCTAATTGTCCAATATACAAACAGACGAATCTTGAATCTAATAGTGCAAAAGGAAAGATGTCTATTCTTTATGCCTTGTTACGAGGTTGGCTAGATTGGGATGAAGTTGCTCAGAGAATGTATGAATGTACAACTTGTAAGAACTGCCAAGCAACCTGTCTCTCAGGATTAGATATCGCTTCGGTCATTGAAGCAGCTAGAAATGAGTTAGTAAAACGAGGTTATGGAAATACTATTTCTAAAGAATTGGTAAAGAATCTCAATGAAACCCATAATCCTTTCGGAGAAGATCCAAAGGAACGTGAACGACTCAAGCATCTTGCGGAGGCATAAAGAAATGTTAGTATATTTTGCAGGATGTATGGCAACCTATAGATTACCTAGTATTGCAGAAGCTACCATTAAGGTACTACGTCATGCAGGAATCGAGTTCAAGATGTTGGGCGAGGATGAATGGTGTTGTGGTAGTGTCGCTTTTCGTACAGGTTTTATTGATGATGGAAAAAGAATGACCAGACACAATGTGGATGCATTGAAAGCCATTGGCGCAACACGAGTTGTTACTGCATGCGCTGGGTGCTTCAGAACTTTGTCCATGGATTACCCGGCTATACTTGGCGAAGATTTACCCTTTGAAGCCATTCATTTTCCCAGTCTTCTTAAAGAGATAATTGAAGAAGGCAAATTGAAATTTCCAGAAGGTGAATCAATCTCTGTCACATATCATGATCCCTGTCATATTGGCAGACACATGGGAATCTATGATGATCCTCGAGAAGCGTTACAAGGAATATCTCAGGTTGAATTACGAGAAATGGATAAGAGTCGTGAAACAGCTTCATGTTGTGGCGCAGGCGGCGGTGTAAGATCGACCAATCGTGACTTAGCAAGAGGAGCTGCAGAAGTACGTATCCTTGAAGCTGAGGAAACTGGAGCATCAATATTAACAACCGCCTGTCCTTTCTGTACCTTTAATCTGAGAGAGGGCATAGAGCGCAGTGGAAGTAAAATAGATATGCTTGATTTCCCTGAGTTTGTAGCGAAAATTCTTGGATTATAAGGTGAATCCTTAATGAGCAAAGTCGGTTCTCAGAAGATACAGAGAAATATTGCCGCACTTCCCTTGAGTGGGATTGAGCTATTACTGCATCTTTCTGAGAATTATCCTTTTCTTAGCCTTGGTTTAGGTGAACCGAATTACGATACGCCACCCCATATTATGCAAGCTGCTCATGAAGCATTAGAACATGGTGACACTCATTATTCACCAGATCCTGGATTGCTTGAATTGAGAGAAGCTATTGCTGAAAAAACAAGAATTGATAATAACTTCAAACCCAATCCTCATGATGAGGTCTTAGTAACAGCTGGAACAAGTCCTGCTATTTTTGGCGCTATTCATGCTTTAATTAATCCCGGTGATAATGTCATAATACCAACTCCCTCATATTTTGCGTATGATTCAATTGTTCGCATCTTTGGTGGAAAATCTGTTTTAGTGCCAACAAAAGAGCAGAATGGATTTATCCCTGATTCTGAATCTATCAAGGCTGCAATCTCTCCCCGTACTAAGATGATTATTATTAGCACACCGAATAATCCTAATGGTGCAGTCTGGGACAAGAAAAACCTCAAAATGATTGTTGACATTGCTGAGGATTATGACCTTATTTTACTCTCGGATGAGTTGTATGAGAAAATTATCTTTGATGGAGTGAAACACTATAGTCCTGCAGCAATAGGTAATGCATCTGAGAGAACAATCACTGTAAATGGTCTTTCAAAAAGCTATGCAATGACCGGTTTTAGAATTGGTTGGATTCTCGCACCTCCAGATATTATCTCCGGTTTCAGGAAAATTCATCAATATTCAACAATATGTTCACCGGTGGTTTCACAGAGAGCCGCAATAGCTGCTTTGAATGGTTCCCAAGATTGCATAAAAGAAATGGTCAGTGAATATGATCGGCGAAGACAGTTGATGGTGGATAGGTTTTCTCATGAGGTTCCATTGATACAACCAGTCCGTCCTAAAGGTAGCTTTTTCATGTTTGTAAATATTCAGCAATTGATTGAACAACATATTGACACAATGAAAGACTCCTTGAAAACTAAAGGTACGGATATCCTCAATACTATTCCAAAGAATCTCTTTTCTATGAAGGATCTTGATGAAAGTAACTCTCTCGTAGTAATGCTATATCTAGCTATTTTTGCCAAGGTGCTAACAGCAAGTGGGAGTTACTTTGGTCCTGGAGGCGATGGTTATCTACGAGTTTCATTTGCTCAGACTTATGAATTAATTAACTCTGGCATTGATCGATTGGTTGAGACACTGGAGCGGTTTGATTAGAATTCCTTCTTACTCCTTATTGAGTGAGCGGTTCACATTATTCATCTCTGCAAAAAAGAGGATAAATTTTAGATTATAACGTAAGAGTGTTATATTGGAATTGCTTCATAATTAACTAATGAACAGGTTGGATAGTGATAGAAAGTGAATGAACATCTAAACAAGCTCTACGAAATATACGAGCAAAAGACTGGTAAGTCAAAGGAATATTTCAAAGAAGCAGTACAATATCTATCCGCAGGTATTGGTGGTTCTGCTCCAACATATGATCCATACCCGATTTTTGCTAAGAGTACAAATGGGTCGAAAGTAATTGATGTGGATGGGAATTCGTTTATCGATTTCAATCTATGCTGGGGCGTTCTTTTCGTTGGCCACCGTCATCCTAAGTTAGTAGAAGGCCTCCATGATCAACTAGATCGAGGTACAATGTTTGGATTGCCTCATGAGGAGATTTCTGATGCAGCAAAGGCTCTCGAAAAAAGATTTCCCATAGAAAAGCTGAGATTTGTTAATTCCGGGACAGAAGCTACATGGTATGCGATTCGTTTGGCGAGAGCATATACTCAAAAAGACAAAATTATCAAGATTGAAGGTGCATATCATGGATTAGCTGATTGTCTTCATATTAGTAAGAGACCTTCAGCTGGTACTGCTGGTCCTCCAGAACAACCCAGTTCGATACCTTATGGTAGTGGTATTACTCAAGGCGTTGTGAAAGATACAATTGTTGCACCTTTCAATAATTTGCCTGCAATGGACGCTCTCCTGAAGAAATATGCTGGAGAAGTAGCGGCAGTAATTGTTGAACCAGTAATGATGAATGCAGGAGTGATTCCTCCTGAAAAAGGATATCTTGAAGGTCTGAGAAAGCTCACAAAAGAATACAATGTCTTACTAATTTTTGATGAAGTCAAGACCGGTGTTAAAATAGCTGCCGGTGGAGCTTCGGAGTATTTCAATATCAAACCAGATCTCGTCTGTTTAGCAAAAGCAATAGGCGGTGGATTACCTATTGGTGCTTGTGGTGGGAAAGAAGAGATTATGGCTAATATTGGTCATGAAGGGCTTTTTGGAACCTTTTCAGCAAATCCCTTATCCATTAGAGCATGCAAGATAACCTTGACAGAGATACTAACCGATGATGCATACGTAAAGGTGGCTGGTTTAGGTAATAACCTAATGAGAGGTTACAATGACATAATCAAAGATAACAAACTGGATGCCGTTGTACAAGGAATTGATGGAGTCGGTGGAATCCTGTTTAGTAAGAAACCAGTGCGGAATTACAGAGATTGGCTTCAGACTGATAAGGAGATATGGCATGAGTATTGGATAGCAATGTTCAATGAAGGAATTCTATCAATGGCTTATGGACCTGAAGAAGAATGGCTCATATCTGTTCAACATTCAGATGAGGATATAGAAGCCCATCTAGAGGCATTCAAGAAGGTTGCACCAACACTGCGTAAGAGTTAGTTTTGTATTCATACCATATAAGTGGACAAAGAATCATAATGATACATTGACTAGATCATTATGAACTTCTTTTGTCCCCTCTTTTTTGACAGGAAATGGAATATTTCTTTGCCTCTGACGACGATATTATATTGAGAATACTATTATTTGCATCACTATAGGCTTTATCTTCGAGGTCCCTCCATGAAAGACGTAATTGCGACCCTTGAACAATACTTGACTCCCATTGGTCTTGCGAAGCTACTTGCTATCCCAAATAGAGATGTACATCGATTTGTTGCAAAAGCAGTTGATCTCTGTGAACCCATGAAGGTTTATGTCTGCACTGATTCAAAGGAAGATATTGATTATATTCGGCGGACTGCGATATCAAGAAGCGAAGAAACAGAACTGGTAAGAAGCTGCCACACTGTTCATTATGATGGCTTTTTTGATCAGGCGCGCGACAAGGGACATACCCGATATTTAGTTCCGAAAGGTGAAACCTTAGGAGCTCATCTCGAGCAAATCGACCGTGATGAGGGCTTAAAAGAGATTGAAGAACGAATGAAAGGAAGCATGCATAATAAGAAAATGGTTGTTCGCTTCTTTTGTTTGGGCCCTCTTGATTCAGACTTTTCAATCCCTTGTGTGCAGATAACGGATTCATTCTATGTTGCTCATAGCGAGGATTTACTCTACCGTCCTGGTTATGAGTACTTCAAACGCCTTTCTGAAAAGAGGGAGGTCTTCTGGATGCTTCATTCATCAGGAAGGCTCATCCAATCAGTGAGTTTTGGCTGGCAAGAACGAGGAGTATCAATTGACTATCTGGAGAACATTGTGTATAGTTATAACACTCAATATGCTGGGAATACGATTGGTTTGAAGAAACTCGCACTTCGTTTGGCTATTAGAAAGGCAAATAGAGAAGACTGGCTTGCTGAGCATATGTTTCTCATGGGTATGAATGGTCCTGAAGGACGCAAGACATACCTCACCGGTGCATTTCCTTCGGCATGTGGCAAGACAAGTACTTCAATGATTAAAGGTGCCACAATTGTTGGTGATGATCTGACCTATCTTAGAATTATCAATGGCAAAGTTCGTGGAGTTAATGTGGAAAGTGGAATATTTGGCATAATCAGATCAGTAAGTGAGAAGGATGATCCGGTTATTTGGTCAGTATTGAATTCTGATCAGCCAGTAATCTATTCTAATGTCTTAATTACTCAAGATGGCGAACCTCGATGGCTTGATGATGGAAGACCTATTCCGCCACGTGGTGTCAATCATTCGGGACCTTGGTGGATTGGAAAAGCTGATGAGAATGGTGAAGAAATTCCCATTGCACATAAAAATGCTCGATATACTCTGAGTCTCCGAGGATTGCCTAATGTTGATGAGGATCTTGATAATCCAAATGGTGTAGAAATTGGTGGTATCATTTATGGTGGACGAGATGGTGATACATGGCCACCGGTTCATGAATCTCATAATTGGAAACATGGTGTGTTGACTATGGGTGCCTGTCTTGAGAGCAAGACTACTTCAGCAACACTTGGACCAAGTGGTGTACGAATGTTTCAACCTTTTTCAAATCTCGATTTCATATCCATTCCATTAGGGCAATACATCAAAAATCATCTGAAATTTGGTGAGCAAATAGCAAATCCTCCTCGTATCTATGCAGTCAACTACTTCCTAGAAAATAGTGAAGGTGAATATTTGACTGAAAAAGATGCTAAGCGGGTTTGGCTTCAATGGATGGAGAATAGAATCCATGGCGAAGTTGATGCAATCGAAACTCCTATTGGTAATATTCCTAAATATCATGATCTTAGACGATTGTTCAAGGATATCCTGAATCAAGACTACACATTGGAAGAGTATAATGAGCAATTTAAGCTCAGAGTTCCTGAATTTCTTGCTAAAATCGAACGAATCGAGAAAATCTATCGAGATACAGTTCCTGATGCTCCTGGTGAACTCTTCAAGGAACTACTCGGACAGCGTGAACGATTATTGGCAACTCAAAAACAGCATGGAGATTATATCAATCCACATGTATTCGAAGAGATTGATTGAATTATTAACGTCGTTAATTGCACTCTTGAAACCTACCTTCATAATCTTGTAGTAAAATGAATGAAATAGGACATTTTTGAAAGAAATGTGTAAGAGATATATAGGCGTACATTTTACGAAGTATCGTTCTTAGACTCGATAGGAATATCTTCAATGATTCCGTCAGAAAACAGAACGCGGGTCCAGATTTGATGTCATTGAACGACCATGGAATTGGTACTAATCATTATCGGACATTCAAACTTGTCCACTTTATACAGTACCAGAGGCTAAGTGACCCCATTTTTTCACAAAACAATACCGTTATCATTTTTCATGCACATATGGAGGTCGGTAAATGACTACGGAAAGACATCCAAAATCTAATCCTTCCGGCAGTGGAGACACAATCAAGTCAAATGAAGCCTTAGTTGTTGGAGGCGGTGTTGCAGGAATGCAGGCTGCTCTCGATATCGCAAATCAGGGATTCAAAGTGACCCTTCTTGAGAAGTCCCCGTCTATTGGAGGTGTAATGGCTCAAATAGACAAAACCTTCCCTACACTTGATTGTAGTGCCTGTATTTTAACACCCAAACTAAGTGAAGTTTCGCGTCACCCAAATATTGATCTTCTTACTTATTCAGAGATCAAATCTGTATCCGGTGAGACTGGTGACTTCAGAGTTCGTGTGCACAGGCGTGCTCGTTATGTAGACGAGAATAAGTGTTCTGGCTGTGGTGATTGTATCTCCGTTTGTCCCGTTGAAGTACCAAATTATTTTGATGCGAATATTGGATTCAGAAAGGCAATCTACACGCCTTTTCCACAGGCAACGCCAAATGTTGTCACTATAGATAAAAAAGGAGAGCCTGCTTGTCGAGCTACCTGTCCTGCTCAAGTCAATGCTCAGGGCTTTGTAACAATGATGCGTCATGGTAAGTTTGATGAAGCTCTTGAGATTGTACGAAGGTCTATTCCCTTCCCGGGTGTTCTTGGTCGTGTCTGTATCAGTTTCTGTGAGGCTGAGTGTGAAAGGGGAATGCTTGATGAGAGTATTAGTATTCGTAATCTTCATCGATTCCTCGCAGACTACGAACGGGCACATGGAGCAGCACCTGTTGAAGCAAAAATCGACAAGAAAGAACGTGTAGCTGTCGTTGGTGGAGGCCCAGGTGGAATTAGCTGCGCATATCATCTTGCTCGTAAGGGATATCCAGTAACAATTTTCGAGAAGCAAGACCAGCTGGGTGGAATGTTAAGATATTCCATTCCTGAGTATCGGTTGCCACGTGAGATTCTCGATGAAGAGATTCAACGAGTGCTTGATATGGGCGTAAAGGCAAAGACTGGAACAACCGTCAGGTCTATTCATGAACTTCTTGAGAAAGGCTTCAAGGCAGTATTTGTTGCTACAGGGGCATGGGAGAGTAATCGTCTTGGTATACATGGCGAAGATACTGAAGGTGTTGTTCATGCCATCAAGTTCCTTGAAGATGTGAATAATGGCAAGAAGGTTACCGTAGGAGAACGAGTTGTAGTCGTCGGTGGTGGCGATGCAGCTATTGACTCCGCACGTGTCGCAATGAGATTGGGCGCGAAAGAAGTCACCATTGTGTATCGACGTTCTCATGTTGAGATTCCTGCAATTCCAAGTGAGGTTGACGACGCTCAGGAGGAGGGAATAAAATTCATGCTTCTGACCAATCCAATAGAGATTCTCACTAACAAGGGTCACATTTCAGGTATAAGATGTGTTAAAATGCGACTTGGAGAACCAGACCATTCGGGAAGACGCCGACCAGTCCCGATACCAAACTCTGAGTTTACCATGGCTGTTGATGAGATGATAATTGCCGTTGGTCAATCAGCTGACCCACGAGGTGTCCAAAATGAACTAGATTGCACCGAATGGGCAACCGTAAAAGCAGATCCAGTAACACTTGCTACCAATGTGCCAGGAGTCTTTGCTGGAGGCGATGTCTTTACTGGTCCAAATACAGTGGTAAAAGCAGTAGGTCATGGTAAATCAGCAGCTGAATCTATAGATCGCCACATACAAGGCATTGACCTCATGGAAGGACGTGGAAATGATAGACATCGAGTACAGTCCTATGAGGTTGACAAGACATTTCACCCAATAGAAGCTCGTACTGCCATGCCAAAGCAGGCTACGGCAACTCGTAAAAGAGCATTCTCTGAGGTTGAGTTGGGATTTAATGAGACCACAGCAATCGCAGAATCTGAACGTTGTCTTGGATGCGCAGTCTGTTGTGAGTGCGAACGATGTGTCGATGCTTGTACTCGTGAGGCAATTGACCATAAGATGAAAGATGAAGTAATTGATCTTCATGTTGGTGCGATTATCCTTGCTACTGGATACAGACTCTTTGATGTGGAACAGTATCCTCAATATGGATACGGCAAGATTTCTAATGTTATCACAGCTATAGAATATGAACGATTAATGAATGCCGCAGGTCCTACTCATGGACACCTTGTCCGTTTGAGTGATGGAAAAGTACCTCAGAGTATTGGATTCATTCAATGCGTTGGAGCTCGTGACGTTCAAAAAGGAGTACCATTCTGCAGTAGAGTCTGTTGTATGTATGGTACAAAACTAGCTACAATGTCCAAAGAGCATCTTCCAGATGCTGATGTAACTGTCTATTATGCTGATCTTAGAGCATTTGGTAAGGGTTTCGAAGAGTTTTATGAAATGAGTAGAACTCGTTTTGGTGTTAAATATGTTCGAGGACGTGTTGCAGAAGTCATGGAAGATAGAGAGAATGGTAAACTCCTTGTGAGATTTGAAAACACCGAAACTGGTGAGTTGAAAGATGTTCCTCATGACCTTGTTATCCTTAGCCCTGGTGTACAACCTCCCGAAGGACTTGAAGACCTCGCTGTTGAACTCAATATGAGTCTTAGTGATGAAGGATATGTTTCCATTCATGATGCGGTCCTTACACCTGTAGACACAGATGTTGCTGGAGTTTTTGTGGCAGGATGTGCAGATGGTCCCAAGGATATACCTGATTCAGTATCTGCTGGTAGTGCAGCAGCTATGAGAGCAAGTATCATTCTATCAAAGGTCGATAGAGAGGAGTGATTGATGATGGCAAATGACGATGCTAACGAAAAACCTCAGGTCAACCATGCTCCGAGCTCAAGTTTTGCAAAAGAAGTTGAGCGAGAATATGGCGGAGAAGGTATAATGAAATGTATACAATGTGGAATGTGCACAGCATCTTGCATGGTTGCAAGTATGACTGATCGCTATCGTCCACGCCAACTAATTCAAAAAATACTACTCGGGAAACGTCATGAAGTTCTTTCGAGCGAACTACCCTGGCTTTGTATGACTTGTCGACTTTGTGAAGAGCGATGTCAAGAGGATGTCAACCTTGCAGAAATATTCCATGCTGTTCGAGAGATTGCTACTCGAGAAGGCTACATACCCAAGGTATTCCAAAACACAGTAAACAAAGTCTTGAATGATGGTTGGCTTTTGAATGATGCATATGATGATTTCATTGAAGATGACCGAACAGATCTCGGTCTCGACACAGATCTTGATTGGAACAATGAGTTCGTGAAAAAAGTCAAGAAACGCTACATTGACGGAGTCGGAAAGAAATGAAGGAATTTGTGATGTATACTGGCTGCACAACGCCAGTCAGACTTCCAGCATATGAGGCATCCATCAAAGTTGTCTTGGAAAAATTGGGCATCAGATTATCACTCATGAAAGATGCTAATTGCTGTGGTTCGCAATATGTTGAATCACTTAGTCATACGGCATTCTGTGCGATGAGTGGGCGTATTCTGGCAATTGCTGAGAGCATGGGTAAAGACATTCTTGCAATTTGTGGTGCTTGTTCTGGTTCACTCAAAACCGTAAAACATGACCTTGATAATAACCCTAAACTCAAGGATGAAGTCAATGAGCTACTTGCTGAAGAAGGGCTTAAGTATACTGGCACTGTGGAAGTAAAACACCTTCTTCAAATCTTCCGAGAGGATATTGGCTATGATGCAATCAAGGCTGCTATAGTCAAGCCTTATTCTAATCTACGACTTGCTGCTCATTATGGGTGCCATGTCACTCGTCCTCCTGAGATTGTTAAGGTTGATGATCCTGAGAATCCAACCATCATTGATACAATCATCGAATTAACTGGGGCAACAGCTGTTGATTACACTGGCAAGACTCGCTGCTGCGGCGGACCCATGCTAGCTATGGATCAAGATGTCGCAACAAGAATTGGTCTTGATAAGATACGAAACATCCGTAATGAGAATGTTGATGGCATTATCACAGCCTGTGAGTTCTGTGATATTCAACTGACTCAAATTCAGTTTGACGAGCTTGCAGGTGATGAACCAAAGATACCAGTTATTCCTTTACCTCAGTTCCTTGGTCCAGCCATAGGAATTGACTTTGGTAAATTAGGAATTCATTTGAATAAAATTGATCCCAAGATAATTTTACAAAAGGCGTAGAAGGTAAACAGAAGATGGCTGATCAGAAACCAAAAGCTGCACTAGTCATAGGAGGCGGTGTTGCAGGAATGCAGGCTGCTCTCGATATCGCAAATCAGGGATTCAAAGTCTACCTCGTAGAACGGACTCCTTCAATCGGTGGCCGTATGGCCCAAATAGACAAAACCTTCCCGACTCTGGATTGCAGTGCTTGTATCTTGACTCCCAAGTTGAGTGAAGTCTCCAGACACAAAAACATCAAACTTTTGACCTATGCTGAGGTTGGAAGTGTCACAGGTTCTGCTGGTGATTTCCATATACGTGTGAATAAGAAAGCCCGCTATGTGAGAGAGGATCTCTGTTCAGGTTGCGGAGATTGCGCCGCAGAATGTCCTGTAGAAGTACCCAACGAATTCGATATGAATATCGGATTCAGGAAGGCTATCTATGTCGGTTTTCCGCAATCTACACCCAATGTCTATACAGTAGATAAGGAGAATTGTATCAACTGTGGTAGATGTGTAAAAGCATGTCAACGTAATGCTATTGACATGGATATGAAGGATGAGGTCATTGATTTTCATGTTGGAGCAATTATCGTTGCAACTGGCTTTGAGCTCTTTGACGTGAGTCAATATCCACGACTTGGCTATGGTCAATATCCAAATGTAATTCATGCCATGGAGTTTGAGCGCCTTATCAATGCTGCAGGACCTACTCATGGACACCTTGTCCGTCTAAGTGATGGTAGAAAGCCAAAGAGCATTGGCTTTATACAGTGTGTAGGAGCACGGGATGTCCAGAAGGGTGTTCCATATTGTAGTAGAGTGTGCTGCATGTACTCCATTAAGAACGCTGTTATGGCACTTGAGCACTATCCTGATGCAGATGTCTGGGTATACTATGCAGACATCCGTGCCTTCGGGAAGGGATTCGAGGAATTCTATGAAATGGCCAAGAAACGATTTGGCGTGAAGTTCATCAGAGGTCGTGTAGCCGAAGTAATGGAAGGCAGGAATACAAGCAATCTCGTCGTAAAAGTCGAAGATACAGAGAGTTCAAAGGTACGACTTATTGAACATGACCTCGTAGTAATTAGCCCTGGTGTTATTCCTCCAGAAGGATTGCATACATTAACGACTAAAATGGGCATAGATGAGACTGATGATGGGTATATCAAGATTAATCACACATTCTTTGGACCTACGGTGACAAAGGTGCCTGGTGTATTTGTTTGTGGATGTGCTGATGGACCTAAGGATATCCCTGATTCTGTAAGTGCCGGGAGTGCGGCTGCAATGAAGGCTACCATCGTTCTTAGTAAAGGAGGAGCATAGAGATTGTCAGACACAAAAGAAGAGCCACGAATTGGCGTATTTGTATGCCATTGCGGTCACAATATTGCGGGAGCAGTGGATGTAGCCTCGGTGGCGGAGATGGCCAAAGGATTACCACATGTCATTTTTGCAACAGATGAGATGTTCATGTGTTCAGATGCTGGACAGACTTTAATCAAAGATAAAGTCAAGGAGTTCAACCTCAATAGAGTGGTTGTTGCATCCTGCAGTCCAAGGATGCATGAGCCAACTTTCAGACGCGTTGTCGAAGAGGTTGGAGTAAATCGATACCTGTTCGATCAAGTAAACCTTCGAGAACATGTTTCGTGGTGTCATACGCGAGAACCTGAGAAAGCTACTGAAAAAGCAAAAGACCTAGTGAAGATGTCTGTTGCGAGAGCTACGAAATTAGAAGCTCTACCAATAAAAGCTGTGAAGGTACTTCCAACCACTATGGTGGTTGGTGGAGGGATTGCTGGACTTAGAGCATCACTTGACATTGCAGAGCGCGGCTTTGATGTTGTGCTTGTAGAGAAGGACACTCAACTTGGTGGCAACGTAGCTAAATGGACTCACCTCTTCCCATCTGATGAATCTGGTGCACAGGTCATTGGTCCACTAATTGACGCTGTACGAAAGCATAAGCGAATAAAGATACTCACGGGTAGTAAAGTGTCTAAATTTGATGGATTTATAGGCAATTTTGGAGTCACTGTAAAGAATCTAGCATCAGGTAAAGAGACCAAGCTAGATATTGGTACCGTGATAGTAGCAACAGGATTTGAGCCATTCAAGCCCATTGGTTACTATAGCTATAGCAATTCTCCTGATATCATGACTCTTGCTGAACTCCAGCAGATGCCACCTAGTGACATGTTAAAGCGACCGAGTGATGGAAAACCCGTGAAGAAGATTGTCTTCATTGGTTGTGTGGGCTCTCGTGAACCAGGAAAACCCGGTCACGAGCATTGTTCTCGTCACTGCTGCTCAGCTACCGCAAAAGCTGCGGCTGATTTAAGGGATCGTGTTGATGAAGTCCTTGTCTTGTACCAAGATATCAGAACGTATGGAAAAGGCCATGAAGAGTTTCATCGACTGGCTCGACAGAAGCATGTCATTTATAGTAAATATCCGTCTGAGAATCATCCTAATGTCGAGGTTTCTAAGAGTGGAGACTTACTAGTCCGTTGGTTTGATGTACTTGCCAATTCTGAGCTTGAATTCCATCCTGATATAGTGGTTCTTGCATCTGCAATGATTCCACCTGATGATATGGATGAAACTGCAAAGATGTTCAGTCTGACTCGAAGTGGTGATGGATTCTTTAATCCAGAGCACATTAAATTAGCTCCACTAACTACGCACACAGCTGGTGTGATGATTGCTGGTGCAGCTCAAGCTGCTAAGAACGCCTCTGAGGCTGTCATTGATGCCAGTGGTGCAGCAGCAAAGGCAGTTGGTCTTATGGCTCAGGGCGAAGTCGAGATTGAATCAACAGTATCACATGTGATTTCTGAATTATGTTCATCATGTCATACATGTGTCACTGCATGCCCCTATGGGGCAATCGCAATGGATGAGGAACATAATCCTCCTGTAGCATTCGTCACGGAGGCAAAATGCAAAGGATGCGGTACCTGTGCAGCAGCCTGTCCAAGCAGTGCCATAATAATGTATCACTCAACTGATGATCAAATCATGGCAATGGTGGAGGCCTATCTCTGTCCTGCACCAGAGCCTGAGGGAGGTGGCGCAGCATGAATGCTGAATCTACCGAAGCAACTACTTCAAACCAAGAGTGGGAACCCAGAATCGTTGCGTACTGCTGCAACTGGTGCAGTTATGCAGGCGCAGATCTGGCAGGTACAAGTCGAATTCAATACCCCACAAACGCGAGAATCCTAAGAATCAACTGCACTGGAAGACTCAGTCCAGAGTTTGTATTGGCTGCCCTTGATATGGGTGCTGATGGTGTATTGGTTTCTGGATGTCATCCTGGTGATTGCCACTATACATCTGGTAACCTCAAAGCTCGTGCGAGGTGGGCATTAATGGAAACCGCCATTGAGCAAGCAGGCATAGATCCAAAACGGGTACGATTGCAGTGGGCCTCAGCCTCTGAGGCACAGATATTTGCTGATGGTGTAAGGACGATAACTGAACAAGTAAGAAAACTAGGTCCAATAAGGAGTGAGTGGAAATGAGCAAGTTATTTGAATCCTACTTCAGTCAGAAGCGTGGAGACATCAGAAAACAACGTAAAGCTATCGAGGATGTTCTGAAGGAAGGTCCATCGACAGTCACAGTGATTGCAGAGAAGACCCAGTTAGACAAGAGTCTGGTTGTTTGGAACATAATGGGTATGCTTCGCTGGGGTGCTATTGATGTTGCAAGCGAAGAAGGTGAAGAATTAACCTATAAGCTGAAGGAGGCTTAAATCTGACTGATCCAGTTTCAATTGCAATGGGGCAAGGTAGCTCATGTTGGGGTTGCTTTCAAAGCCTTCTTGACATTCACATGAACTTGGCAACTGTACTTCCACAACTGGATATCAAGTATTGGCAATGTGTCGTTGATTATAAGCTTCATGATCTTGAGAACTACCCTGACAAGTCGATTGCAGTAGGTCTCTATGAAGGCATGGCTCGTACTGAGGAAGATATTCACCTTCTCAAAGTAATGCGAGCGAAATGCCAGACACTTATAGCCTTTGGAACCTGCTCTTGTTTTGGAGGTATACCTGGTCTTGCCAATTTTTCAGACATTGAAGAATGTCTGGATGTCAAGTTCCGTGAGAACAAGACAGTTTCAGGTGGAAAAGTACCTACTGAGAATCTTCCTGAGATTGCTCCTGTAGTAAAACCCAACACGGATTACGTTGATTTCGAAATATTTCTCCCGGGATGCCCTCCAACTTCAAAGCTCATCTTGACTGCTGTAACTGCTCTACTGAAAGGAGAGCCAATTGAATTACCACCCCACACTGTCTGTCATTACTGTTCTCGTGAGAAGAAAGAGACCCCCGTTGAAAGAATACTGCGACCTTATCAAGGAATAGCAGATCCTGACCGATGTTTACTTGAGCAAGGTTACATCTGTCTTGGCTCTGCAACTTGGGGTCTCTGTGAGGGTCAGTGTGTGAATAAAGGTGCGACTTGCCGTGGTTGTTTTGGACCACCACCACCGATAATGCAAGACTTTGGGGCAAATGCTATGTCAATGCTAGGAACCTACGCACCATTACCTCCTGAGGAAATTAGGGATCAGGTGAAAGACCCCCTAGGTCTCTTCAATCGTTTTACTTACCCAACTAGTCATCTCGGTTCAATTAGAATCAAGCGTGAGGAGGTTAAGAAGAAATGACTGATGAAAAGACAATTAGAATCGATCCTGTGACGCGTCTTGAAGGTCATGGTTCTCTCACACTCAAACTCGGCAAGGATGGAAAGGTAAAGGACGTGCAGTTCAATGTGAATTCCACACGATTCTTTGAGAAATTCCTCGAGGGTCGTCCAATGGAAGAGGCTGTACGGATTGCTCCACGAATCTGTGGTATCTGTCCAATCCCCCACCATCTGGCTTCAGTGAAGGCTGTCGAGGATGCATGGGGAATCACTCCACCGCCAGCCGCAGTGAAGATCCGAAGGCTCATGATTGAAGCAAAACAGCTCTCAAGTCATGCAATTCACTTCTACGCTCTTGCTGCTCCAGACTTTGTATTTGGTCCTTTTGCAGATCCTTCAGTTCGAAATGTCGCTGCTGTCTTAAAGCACCTTCCAGATGTAGCTGTCCAGGCAATCAAGCTCATGGAGTTTGGTCAGGAACTCATCAAGACTGTTGGCGCAAAAGCAATCCATCCAACTACTGCAATTCCTGGTGGTCAGCTCACACCCATGAGTGAAGAAGATCGAGATCACTGGCTTGCTCGTGTTCCTGAGATGCTTGAGAATATCAACAAGACAGTAGATCTTGCAAAGACTGTCGTCAATGCATATCTAGATGTTGTGACCAAGGTTGCAGTTGTCCCGACCTATTATATCGGACTGGCAAACAAAGGTGTTCTTGATATCTACGATGGTACTGTTCGTGTCATGGATCCTGATGGCAAAATCGTCGCTGATTTCAAACCTCAGGAGTACACGCAGTACTACGGAGAGCATGTGCCAAAGCATAGCTATGCAACTCACATCTACTATAAACCTGCAGGATACCCTGAAGGAATCTGGCGGACAAACACGCTTGCTAGATGTAATGTTGCTGATAAGATGGCTACACCTCTTGCTGATGCTGCTCTGAAAGAGATGAGAGATCTTGTCGGTCGACCATCACATCACACCTTTGCATACCACTATGCAAGAGTTGTAGAGATGGTGCAAGCTGCTGAGTGGATCAAGACTCTTCTTGAAGACCCAGAGATTGTCAGTACTGACGTGAAACTCTCTGATGTCGAACCCATGGCCGGTGATGGCGTTGGTATTGTGGAGGCTCCACGTGGAACGCTCTTGCACAACTATATCAGTGATGACAAAGGAATGCTTGTGAAAGCTAACCTCATCGTTGCAACCAACAACAACATCGCTGGTATTGAGAAGAGCCTAATGGTGGCTGCAAAACAGATCTTTGAGGACAAGGCCCATGAGAGCCTGAAACTCCCTGATCCCATGGTTAAGACATAGAAAACAACCATACCTTAGAATTATAAGTAAAAAATGGAAATGTGAATATCATGTCAGAAGAAATCCCTCAAGGATTACTGAACCTCCTAGAAATGGTGGTTCGGTGCTATGACTGCTGACTATCATGCGGCGCACATCTTGTCATTGTCGACGATGATGGCCGCGAGATAGTCAGGAAGGAGCTAGTGACTGGCGGTGGATGAAGGCGCGGTCGTAAACGAACGGACCGGGTCTGACAACCCTGCTCGGGTGTGCTTGTCACACTCCTTCCATCCTCTTTCTTTTAATTTGATTTCATTCTACATTAAAAAGAAAGGAGAGGGAGTATCAAAGACACTCCCTTTTCATCTCTAAATTTATTTTTTCTTCTTGAACGCGACAAGCACAATGACAACAACGATAGCTCCTGCACCAATACTGATTGCTAGTAGCATGATGGTTCCTCCGCCATTAGTGGGTGTTGTCACTAGAGTTGTAGTGGCACTATGAACTTCAATTAAAATAACATGAGTCAAAGCGTTACCGTAGTTATCCCATACGCTGATTTCTAGATAGTATCTGCCTACATCCAAGTCTGTTTTATTTGTAATCAGACCTGTGTCACTGATTTGGAAATGCACAGTATCATTCACAGCATACCCACTAATACCTGAGGAATCAATTGCTGTAACTTGATAACTAAATGACTCGCCGACAGTAATATCTTGGTCAACAGGTACTGATACCCATGTTGGAGCAGTCAAATCAGTGACTGTTGCAAAAGCACTGGCATTGATAGAATGACCAGAGATGTGGTATGCAATGACCATTATCTCGTTATCTCCCGCTAGAAGTCCATCAACTTCAGTTATGATATCATTACCATCCCATACCTCACTATAGAGAAGAGTGTCGTTTGCATAGACCTCATAATGCGACGGGTGTAATGCATAGGCTTCCCAGAGCATGGTATTTCCGGTTTCGGACATCTCGAATGCAATAGGACTCGAGGCGTTCAAGTCTAGACTCTTTTCTGGAAAACAGTCATAGGCAACTTCTGCTGTGATTGTATAGTTCTCCTGTCCCGAATAATCCGACCAGTGATTACCAATACTCACATTATCGTCCCAATAGATACTTGAGGAGCAGATCGCGTTGTCGATATAATTCCAGCCGATATCGTTTCCGTATACCCAACTTCCCCCACTATATTCTACACCTATACCGACTGCATTGTCATAGATGAGATTGTCAGTAATGTTTGCTGAAGAATCAAGGTTTATGTCGATACCATACTCCTCGTTATGATGTATTGTATTTCCTTGAATAATAGAGTCGCCACCACTAATATATTCAATCCCATCCTCCCAATTGTCCCAAATCTCATTGTTTAGGACTGTACAATAATCACAATCCTCGAAATGAATTCCATCTTCAATATTATCCCAAATTCTATTATCCTCAATCTGCCAATATATCGAAATATCTACGTAGATGCCGCAACCATATGATCCCCCACCATTGTACCAAATGTCATTTCCAGTCACATTGATGTGATAGGCATCATTGCCATAGATACCATCCATCGTACTATTAAAAATCTGATTATTTTTAATCTCATTAAAATCTGATTCGCCCATGAGGTGGATACCAGTATAACCGTTGTTGTAGATTTGGTTCTCCTCAATCGACCAATATTGACATGAATCAGTATAGATACCACTTCCATATGGTGGTAACGTCCATCCATTATCAGTAATGTAGTTTCCAGTGACATCATTCCCGATTGATAAATGACCATAGATACCAACATATGGATCATCAAAGACCTCGTTATCCTTTATCCAATTATGTGATGAAGTCTCTAAAGAGATACCGTATTGGGAGTTATTCCACACTCTGTTCGCTTCAATCAGACTATCTTCAACATTACTCAGGTACAGACCTGCTTTGTTACCATCTACATATCCATTCTCTCCAATATCATTATCATAGATCGTGGCATTGTTGCAGATGTCTAAACGAATTCCTTCGTATCCATTATTCTCAACTGTATTGCTTGAAATGTTCAGAAAATCTGATGTTTCAATCATTAGTCCTTGCCAATAATTATCATGAATTTCATTGTTGTAGATTGTGGCATTATCTGAACTTTGAATGTACACTCTAAATCCGTTATCGTAGATTTGACAGTTTGATAGAACTGCTCTATCTGAAGTGATTATCCAGATCGTATTTGCGAATGATTGCGTTGTTAAGCAGTTATCTATCACGATATCAGGACAATCTTGTGCATAGATTGCATAAGTATGCCAAGTCACTATTGTGTTCTCGACACGTGCATGCGGTGCATTATACAGGTAGATACCAGGATCAGAAGGTCCTGTTGATGAATTGATGAAGCAGTTACGAATTATGAAGTATACAGACACATCAGTGATTTGAATACATGTGTTGTCATCTGTTATGTTGTAGCCCTCAATGATGTATGGAGTATCAAAACTCCCATCTCCATCCCAATTCTCACTGGATGCTTGAGCTGCAAAGTCTCCATCACTTATTATCTCAATCGTGCTATGTTCTTCATATGACATAGAAAATTGAGAGGTCTGCTTTTGTTCAACTTGGTAATCATCTCTATATTGTCCCACTGGTGTTACCAGACATAATAGAAAGACCATTACAATCAGGAAGAGTATCCTTTCGCTTTTCATCTCAACACCACTAACCAATCTTATGCCCTAAGAAAATCATAAACGAGCTTAAAGACTCTTCTAGTAATTTGCTTATTATTTCGTGAACGGTTTATTCGATGCAATCCATTCATCTGACTGGCGGCGGATGAATGTCCGACGTAAAGAACTGAGTTGGATTCGACACACCCCGTAAGGGTGCGCTGGTCGCACTCCTTCCATCCTCTTTCTTTTCATTCATTATTATTCTTTGAAAGCAATACATCCAAATAATTAATATTCTTCAAACAAATATGTTACTAAATTAAAGGGGGTACAATTAACGAGGATTCCACTTGGTGCGAAATCACCCATCAGTAATATGTGGCTGAAATGTGTCTATGTTGCATTTATCATACTAGTTCTCACTCTGATTCTCCAAATCATTTCTCCTCCAATGACAATTTTGATTTTCATTGGTGTACTAATCTTGATTCTTGTTGTATGCCTGACCATTTTTCTAGGTCTAATTGACACTGCACGTGATTCTCTCGAAATAGCTAAAAAGGACAAGAGTCAACTTATTAGTCGCACTTAATTCTAATCATCGTTTTTTGGATTCATCAAATTGTAGTAAAAGTGTGACAGACATTTTTTGAATATTCAATACTTTAAATAAGTCGTAAAATATTAACAAATTATCAGTATGAATTTCGAATTTTCTATAATCATCAACCCGATTATTTGTTGGTTTGTAAATCATGCAGATTTAATTAATAATCATATAAGTAAAAGATACAGATATAGGACAACAAGTCTACGTTTCGGTATGTAGGAGGACAATAATGATGCAGCTAGTTAGCGAAAGCGAATATATTATTCTTTTAATTGGCATTGGCATTCTCATTTTCATCATTATTAATTGGGAACATCTGAAATCCCTATCCACTCGTCGAATTCTTCTTCTTTCTTTTTGCACTTTGATTATTGGTTCTTTTCTTTCTATTCTTGAGGAGTTCTTCTTTCAAGATATTCTCAACTTGGTCCAGCATATCTGTTTCATGCTTAATGCAGTCTTGTTATCAATATGGACATGGATGGCATTTCATTGTAAGGGGGGCAGCAATGATGTTTGAATATCTCGTTTCTCTAATAGATTTAGTTACATTCCTTAGCAGTCTCCTAGCCCTAATATTCATTATATTTAACAAAAAGCATCCTTTCAAATCTAGCACGAGAATCATTCTCGTTGTGATTCTTCTACTGATTCTTTTTCATAGCTTCAGTAATGTATTGGAGTGGAGTGGAAGTACCTCGTTTCTTGATCCCTATGAGGATGTTGTTCAAGTTGTAGAACCTCTCTTTTGGGGATTCCTGTTTTACAGCTTCCTACAAGCTTTCAAGCAACAAGAATTGGAAGATAGTAAGAATAGGCTAAAAAATGAAAAGAATATCTCACATCTTCTTATTGACCTGATGACTCACGATTTAATTAATTATAACACTGTTGCACTTGTGAATCTAGAACTTCTGAGTGAACAGCTAAATTCTGATTCGAACTTCTTAGAATCTGTAGCTACAAGTCTTCAAGCAATTCAAGAGAATACAATGCTTGTAGATAATGTGAAAATACTTCATCAGCTATTTGAAAAAGAAGGAATTATTGAAACAAAAGCTATTTCATTGCTTTTCATTTGCGAATCCGCAAAGAAAAAGATTCAGAATATCTATCCCTCATTTCCTATTAATTTGAGTCTGAATTCTGAAGATTCTGAAATACTGGTAAAAGGTCATGCAATATTAGAGAATGTGTTTATCAATCTATTCACAAATTCTGTTAGGTATCGGAAAGACTCTCAACAAAGTATTAACGTTGAAATTGATATCAAGCAAGATGAGGAGTTTGTTATAGTAACATATTCTGATCACGGGATTGGAATACATGATGAACTGAAAGATAGAATATTCGACAGGTTTCTTCTCTCAAATTCAGAACGTAAGGGTTCAGGTTTAGGACTTTCAATTGTTAAAAGGATTGTAGAGGCATTAGATGGAAAAATATGGGTTAAAAATCGCTTTGATTGCCCTAATGATTATTCTGCAGGTACAACCTTTGTCATTCAACTTGTAAAAGCGTGATGTAATATTAATGTCCTAATAACTAATTAAGCATAATTTACAAGTTTACTGTCATTTTGTAGAGTCTATGGTGAAGACGATATCCCCGTTTCCTGCAAAGCTTAGCGAGTTCTGGAATATCTGTAAACGTGATTCTAGAATAATCAAATTCAGGAAGGCTGAACTCCCTTAGTCCGTAAATGAAATCATCAAATCCATTAATAGTAGTTATCTCAAATGGAAAACATCCTGGAAATCCAGGAGTGAATCTACATACTCCCTTTATTTCGCCCAACTTATTCTTCAGAGTTAAAACAATGAATTCGTCATACGTAAGAAATCTTCTAATTTGCTTAGCTGGTAATGATGAAAATTGTTTTCCAACTACTTCTATTTCATCTTCCTGTATTTTTTGGCAGACATACCTTCTTGTTGGTTCAAGTGAGTCAAATGGCACGAAATAGTGCCAAGTTATTCCTGATCTCCTGAATCCAAATTTTTTGTATAATGATTGTGCAGTCTTGTTGAAATCTTGAGTGTATAGATGAGCTGTCTTAATGTTACCTTGTTTATTGAACCATTGTATCGCATACTCCATAAGTAGCGAGCCAAATCCCATTTTCTGATATGCCTTGGCAACACCTATACGACCAAGATACCCTTCATCTTCTCCGAATCGTGCCACAATTAAGGTACCAATTATATGATCTTCAAGAGCCAAGATAAAAAAGCCTCCTCGTTCGATATGTCTTCTAAACCCACTCTCTTCAACAGAATCTTCAGGAAAAATCTCAATGTCCATTCTATGGAACTCATCCCAGTCTTCGTGTTTAGCCGGTCTAATTGTAGGTATGATTCTCAATGCACATACATCCTAGTTATCATTGTTTTACGGCATTTAACTAGATTTGGTCAACTCACATTGTCTTTGCATTTCTTCCTTTTTTCAGCATATTTTAATAACGACCAATTGAGTAGTAATTTCAGCTTTTCAGGTGATGTCTTTGGATGCCATTGATAAGCAGTTATGGATAGAGCTAGGACGAAGCTGTCGTTTATCATATCGATATCTAGCTAATAAAATTGGTATTAGTGCCAATGCAGTTAAACATCGAGTTGAGAAACTCCTTGAAACTGGTTTTATCAGAGAATGGTATCTAGGATTTAATTTGGCAATGATTGATGCAGGATTTGCTTTCATTGAAGTGAAGACTGATGGGAGTCAAGACGAAGATCATTTAATGAAATCATTTAAAGAACATCCCAACATCTTTGTATTGCTTCCCTTGACTACGGGAGATTTCGCACTACACGCACATTATACTGATGCGAATTCTTTGTTAGATATTGGATCATACATTCGGTCTCTCGCAGGCGTTACTGATGCCAAGGTACATCCGACTAAAGCCGCTGTTGGAAGAAAGATGGAGTTGAAACCTTTACATCTGCGGATTCTACCACTGTTGGCAGAGGACCCTCGGGCTAGTGTTTCCGACATAGCTCAAAAAAGTGGGCTCACAGCAAGACGAGTTAGTCGATTGGTTGAAGAACTTGTTTCGAGTGGTGCATTTGATTTCTCCTTTGTCTGGAATCCTAATGCTGGCGAAAGTGTTGCATTCATTTGCAAGGTCCGATATGATCCACGAAACACAGAACCTGAAAAGATTGATACTCTTATGCGTGATTCGTACCCAATAGCATATTTCTATTCTCATATTTCTGTAATAGAACCTGTCATGTTTAGCGTGTTTTTGGTTGACCATCTATTTGATATTCAAAAGATTTCCAAACAGGTTCGGAAATTGCAAGGTGTGACAGCAATAAATACAATGATCTATTACAATGCAACAGTTCTAGAACCAATTACAAGAACAAAAATGATGGAACTTCTGGAAGATGTAAGGTAAGAATCAAGAACATTATTCTGTCTCCACATCTAACAATGCCAAAGTTGGACAGAATTATAAAAGAAGTTCAATTTGGTTATTGTCTAATGGCATCGCTCTCTCATATTTCAAGAGCAACGCCACTAGGAATTTGAGTTAGAGAGAATTCAGTTTTACCTGCTGATGGCGTTTACACCACGGGCGTAGACATACGCTACGTCAACATTCTGGCTTCGGCCATCAAATCTCCAATCATTTTTTACATTCTTCCTTCGAATACTAAACGCCATATCTATCGCCTCTTTAGTGAACAGTTTACTTTGTGTAGTTTGTTCCTATGAAAGTGTAAATATTACACTTACTTATAAACTTATTCATTATTAAAGTGTAAAAATTATACATTATATCAATAATAAGCCATATAAGTGCAATCAACCTAACAATTATCATCTAAAGTGTATAAAGTACACAATGTGGTGGTGTCTTGACTTCTGAATCATTGCCAGACCTCCCTAATACTAAGGTGCGGAGCTACGTTCCAGTGACAGATCCTGAACTCGTGGAATCTTTCATTGATCCAATTCGCCGTGCAATCCTTGTTGCACTACGCTATGGTACTGAGATGATTATGGAGAGTGAGCCAACTACTCAAGTGATAGTAAAGGAGGATGGAACAAAGGTCAAGACTACTATCGTCGAGGAGAAGAAGATCCAACGATACTGGTTGACAGTACCTGAGATAGTTGCAAATGTAGAGCAGTATCTTCCTGAAATTGAGGTCTCGAAGTATAATTGCTATTATCATCTACCTAAACTCGTTGAACAAGGTCTAGTGGAAGAATTCTCGACACGAGATGAAGGAGATGCTAAGAGTAAACGTGGAGTATATTATAGGCGAGCTGCAAAGGTGTTTGTTATCGTTGACTCGAAGATGAGTGGAGATGTTGTTGATAGTTATCAAAAGCTTTTCAAAGAGGGTCTCGAGATTAATCTCAATGAGAAGAAATGGAACTATTTGGAAGACCTGATGATCAGACAAGTTGAGATGGTTGACGAAGCAATGGAATATTTGGCAATGCACCTCAAAGAGGTAGATGTGGAATCAACCGCGCTGAGTGACATGCTTCAAGGACTAGCCTATATTTTCCTATCTGATAATGAAGAATTCATGAAATTGCAACGTAGAATTAAGAGTATCGTATTGACACCTTCATGTGGTTCAACTCCTGATATGGATAGCATTTGTTCCTATTGTGGAGACCCCATCTCTCCTGATTCTATGGTCTTACGTGAGATTGAAAACAAGACTCAATCATTTTGTTCGAATGCTTGCGCAGACAATTATGCCAAAGAGCAACAATGAATGCAGCAAATCAACCTATGTAGACTGGAACAGACCTGCCACAATATTCTGTAATTATACAATTCTAATTATTCATTGACAAATGATAGTAATTCTTGAAGATTCGTTCATTTTCTACATAAAATAAATGACACCAAAGGATTCCAACAATATAAGGACAAAGAGAATGAAAAAAATAATGATTATTATTATGTCATGTCTTTCCAACTAAACTCCTCCTAGAATCATCATAGTTTATTAAATAGACAAATGAATTAAAATATTTGACTTTAAAGCTGATAACGAGCGTCGAGTGAAATATAACGAGAATATCTTTCATGCATTTATTAGAATGGATATGTCTTGGATAAGAAATATTTGGCAATAACCTATAGCTCCCAAAGAGGCCAATAGTAAATTGGCAGGTATGTTTTGAGTTAAGGAAAGATATTTCTTAAAGTTCATCTCTTTATAGCGTTTAGACTTTCCAAATGCTATATAGAGGGAGCAAGCTAGTGAAACCTATAGGAACGATAACTCAGTATTTCTCTTTTATTGATGAGCAGACAAAAACTGTGTTAGAAAATGTTATGAGAGAGGCAACGGACTATTGCGATTTTGTCGAGAAATTAGATAATATGGTCATAAACAATGATAGTCCAGTCATGGTGGTCTATTTTGCCATTCATTTTTCTATGATCGGACACAATTACAAACTCATTGATAAAATTCGAGAAAAATATGGACATCACCTGATTCTTGGTCCAAATCTTTTCTATTCTTCTGTATATCAGGGCACTTACAGGGATGCAGAAAAGGTACACGAGTTAGCTGATGCTGTTCTAAAATTGCAACCAGAGGATTGGTTAGCTCTTGAGATGAATTTGATTAAGTTTGAAATTGATATGCGAAATTATCCTGAAACAATGTATCCAACATCCCTTATGAATAACATTCAGGAGCTCATAGCTAGCAATCCAGATTTTGGTTTCTATGAAATTGTCTTGTGTGATTACCTAGCAATTCGTGCGCAAGTAGATGGTGATGTTAACGAACGCATTAGATCTCTAGAACGAGGTATTCAAATTGCAGATAAGTATGATGACCAACTTCGAAAAGCAAATTTTCTGACACTATTGGGTAGTATCAAGATGAATTTTGATAGAACAGAATCGAGGAAGGCATTAGAAGAAGCATATCAGATTGTTGATTCCTCACTTGGAATTCCATCTTACTTTGCGAACATTCTCTATTATCTAAGTCTTCTTGATTCGATAAAGGGTGAATTTGATAATGCGATAGAAGGATGTCTTGAAGCTGTCACAATTAGGGAAAGAGTAGGTCTTGAAATAGGAAATGCTGCTTCCTTTCTTTCTATCTTTTACAATGCAATTGGCGAACCTGAATCAGGCCTTGAGTGGGGGCAAATGGCAGAAGACCAATTTCGTGGCAGGCCATATCTAATCAACTATGCTATCATGAGTCAAGTTTGGTCACTCATTCTACTGAAACGACTAATAGAGGCGCAGGCTTTAATTGATTCAGTGAGAGAATCCATCGTGAAGTCAGGGAATGAAGACCATATTGCTTGGCTTCATTTTGTTACAGGAATTATGGAAGTTGAACAAGGTGATTTTCCTTTAGCATTGAGTAGTATTGAAGAAGGAATAAAAATCTTCGAGCAAAAAGGAACTTGGCTGCTATTGGAGCTTATTTTTCTGCATCAACTGGCAAAGGTGGAAATTTTATCCTCTAGCACTGATGAAATTGTGTCTCCTTCGTTAGCAGTATTGGAAGAAAGAGCCATCAATGAGGATTTGCCTGGGTTCCTCGGTTTAGCTTTATTGCTTAAGGCTGATGTTGCTCTTCTAAGTAATAATGATGAGCTGCTAAGGGAGATTATTCCTCAACTTCAATTGCTTTCAGAGAAAAAAGGCCTTGAGTATTTGAAACCATATTTCGAGAGTCTTCAGAATAGACTGTGAGATTTGATTGAATTAATGACAATCTTGCCTTACATCTTTAATACCATCTACTGTTTTAGTATATGACCATTGCAGCCATCCCAGCTATCGAATGATTTGGTTATGGGTACGCATCGCCAACATTTGGAATAATATTAATGAAATTCAAACCTTCGATAAGCAGAATGATAATTACTATGATGAGTATGACAATTAGAATATCACGCCAATCCATTTTTCATATTCCTCCTGTGGCGCGAGTAATCAAAATATCTATGTTAGGTTCCTTAAAAATCCAGCTATGAAATTAAGAAATATTCACGAGGTCTTAGGAAATTACGGTTTTCATGATCTTGACATTGTTGTTCGAATGCGATCTTTACTAAAGTATATCGCTATTACCGCAAGTAATCCTACTCCTCCAATTATTGCAACCGTGACAAGATTAATACCCTCCGGTATACGCTTTGTTGCATTGAAGACCATTCCTCCGACACATCTATTATTAATACAGATTTCGACCTCGAAAAGGCGAGATTCATTGCTTGCCAAATTATAGAGTGAATCAAGAATTAATAGAACACTCTCGCATTGACCAGGATTCAAAACTCGTGAAGAATATTCCTTTACAGTAGCATTCCAGACATCCTCATATTCTCCAAGTTGTCGCACATTTACAGTTACATATCTTGGTAAACACGATGGATTTCCAATAAGGAAATTACCAACTCCGGGAGAACTCATTTCAATTATCCCGCTGCAATCGAATCCTATATTATTTATCTCATTTTGAGTTCTCTCCTTCTCATGGAATAAATCTACCCTCAAACATTCTGCCTGAGGAATGGCTGTCAATGTGAATGAAATTGTTCCAGCAACGCTTGGCAATGTTTTAGTATCGACAATATACCAGGTCAATCCTCCAAGGTGTGGTGAATACGAAAGAGTGACCTTAGTTCCTATAGATGAATCAATTCCTCTATTATGAACAGTTACTGAAACGGTATTCCCATCCACAACAATATCCGGATTGTCCCAGACGAACTGATCTCCTGTAACATCCCAAGTACTTGCATCATATTGTGAATAGATGAAAGGATCTGGTCCTTCATCTAATGAGTAGCGTTCAAATCGTGCAACAGCAACTGGATTCCAATCAATCATGTCACCGTTAGGTACAGCCAACCAGACATTGACGAATCCACTGTCTCCACTTGGAACCTCTATGAACTCAAATCTTTCTCCAATATCTATGGTTCCTACATGGACATTATCGAAGTAAATCCAAACGGGCTCAGTCAGTGGAAAGCCTACTCGTGATATATTGACATGGTGATGTACTGGCCCATATAGAGGCCAAATCAAAATACTGGCATCACTATCATAGACGCGCATACTGCCCATGTACGGTCTATAGTTGTGTTTTGTCACGGTCACATTGATGTGTGAAAGTGAACTTGTAGGATTGACATTAAAAATGACTTGCCCTTGTAGATTTGTATATCCTACCTGATAGATTGCACCATCTTGTTGGATACAGACTTTTGCAAAATTGACAGGTATCCCTGTTTCCTTATTTCGAACAGTCACGACAAATTCCTGAGGTTCTGATGTTCCAATTGATTTTGGATACGAGACTGTGAAATTGGAAGGATTGCTTGTCCATAATTGTGTTTCAGGGTCTCCAAAGAAATTGTACTCCTCAAAGGTGGTTCTAGCCTTGAATCCATCCAGTCTGGAATCTCTACTTACATACAACTTGCCATATACAAGTGCTGCGCCCATTTCGTAAATTGGTTGATTCGAGGATTGCAGATAACTTGGCCAAAATGCCTGTATTATTCCATCCATAAGGTGCGCACTAGCATCTGCTATTGATAGACGAGACGCTGCAATTGCTGCAACTGCACCTCCTCCTTCTAGCCTTGTAATCTCTTCAGCAAAACACTCGGTCGACAAATCCGCAAATTTGTTGGAATAATCACTGATGCCATTTGGATAATATAAATAATCTTCATCATGCTCTCCATCATACCAACCTGTGCTACAAGCTATATTGATGAAGAGAGGAGTCATGTTCCCATTTGTTAGGTCCGAAAAGAAAGAGGTGTCATAATATGGATTGTCCCACCCCTCTACATAGTCTCTCTTGCCTAAAAGGCTAATCATGTTTTTAGATCCACCATGATCATAGTACAGAACTAAGAATCTTCCTGCATTGATATTTGGTGATATTTCTGCTCTAGCGAGTTCAGGCCATTCATCATTATAATAGCCAGCTATCCACTCGAAGTTAGGATAATCTGGTGAGATTGAGTCTGAGACTGAATTTGATCCATACAATGGATCATCGAATTTCAAATCTGCCATTGTAATGCCCAAATCAAGCCAATCAATACAAGGACTTGAGTAGTTGATGTGAATGTTATACATAGTCTTCATGTAATATCTGACTCTCTCTAGTGCGTAGATAAACGGAAATCCTTCATCTTCTATTCCATCTTTTCCTCCAGCAAGGTCTTGAAAATATCCTGCAAATAGTGCGTTTGTATAGAATGCCGGTTTATATGGAGGATTCTGTTCATATTGAAGAGTCTTATTAACGAGAATTCCTGCCTGTTCTGGAGTATCCACCGACATTCGACCGTAAATTATGTCCGGGAGATAGCCATTTCCTTCAATATTGAAGTACCCTAAATCAGACGCAATATAGCCAACGCTTTCTAGATGATTGTTTATAGGTAGATAGTAAGTTGTCAAATGTCTTGCATCATAGCATGCAGGGATGAATTCAACATCGCCCATGAGTAAGACATAGGTTGGTGCTGGAAGCCATGTGTTATAGGCGATTTCTAGGTTTTGTTTAATCTGATCTCCTGCTCCTTTATCTACAACCCACACTATTGTAGGAACGCCTTTCCGTTCTTTCCATTCTGCTAATCTATCAGCTTCATGTTTGAATTCTTGTGTCGTGATAATCAGGTACTCTGCTCCTATGATTACTGGGGTAAATATTTGAGCAAGGTTAATTATAGGTACTCCAGTTTTAGGATTGGACTCAGTATTACTTGAGTCATAATTTAAAATACTATTAGCTATGATGGTTTCGAATACAATTGAACGTAGATTCTCTTTAATTGGTTCAATCTGTGCCGGACTGCTGTATTTTACTTTGATAATAATCTGTGAATAGGCTGTCAAATTTCCAGATTGAGGATTATATTGAACTGGATAGAAAATCATGCTTAGTAGTCTATGACCTCTCATAATCAGTGAAGTTGAGTTCGTTTCTCCCTCTGTACTTGTCAAGTCTCCAGGGAAGTATGAGCTGCTATTATATATTGCATCAAAGGAAATTGGTATAGTAGTATCAGTGGATTCATTGAGTGATGAATCCCCTACTAACGATGGAATGACAGGAGCTGGGGCTGGTCTGATATTGTATTCACTCGTATTGTCTGTGCACGTGCTAATAACTTCTATTGAAACATCGACATCATGAGGTATCTCAAGATACTCGAACAGACAAGGTAACATCGGTTTTCCAGTTTCATCCATAGAACTTGCGCCAGGCATATCGAGATCATCATATTCTGTATCAGCTATTGTATAGTTATTTCTCCAGAATCCATGAAAATCGGCAACAATAGTAATCCCTGAAGTGTCAGAAATTGTAACATGAGCTTCAGCTGGTGTTCCTGGTTCTGACGAATCAAATGATATCCAAGTACCCAAATCAGTTGTTACCGATGCTATATTGCACGATTTTGTGGGATAAGCGATATGTGTGTTGGATTTTAAAATTTCATGATTACTACTATTTGCAAACGTAATAGTACTTATCGCTACTGATGATGTGACAATCATGACCGCAAATCCAACTGACAAAAGTTTTCGACTCACTCTGTTCTGTTCTCTTTCTCTTGGTGTCATCAAAAAGATCCCCTTGATATGGACAGTATATAAATCAGTAATTATTTAAAAAATGAATTAATTCAAGAATAAGCTCAAAATCAAACATGTGATTGGCTATTCAACTAAATTTCACATGAAGTTGATTTTTTTCCGATTTACTCATCCCATCTATTATGATGAACAAGTGTTTCATCGAATTTTTCAACAGGTTCTTTTTTTTCTGCTGCATGACCAATTGTAACTAATGCGAACGGAATTGCATTACTAGGCATATTGAAAGATTGCTGAATCATTTTGATACGATCTTCAACTGGATATATCTCAAGCCATAGTCCACCATAGCCAAGGCTATGAGTAGCAAGTAACATACTCAGCGTTGCATTTGCACAGTCCATTTGCCAACGATTCTCATACTTTTCGCGATTCTTATCAAAACACACCATTATTGCTACAGGGACATCAGGTAACATTTGTTTAGAGTATGGATTTGCTTCAATAATGTGATTAAGCATCTCTCTCTCCTTTATAACGATGAATTGCCATGGTCGTTGATTTCCTGCCGTTGGAGCGCACATGCCAGCCCTCAAGATTTTAGTAATATCTTCATCAGGGATATCTTTCAGTTCGAATTTTCTAATACTTCGTCTTGTATATATTGCTTCAAGAGCGTCCATACTCTACCGGATTTCATGCTATATATATTAGCAATCTGCACCACGCAAGTATCTATTCTCCTTGCGGCAACTTCTTAGATAGTCACCCTTTTATATGGTTGATATAACAAACCATTAAGATACAAATATTTTCCTGTGCGAACTAAAGAGGTTTAATAATGACAGCAACTCCTGAGGTTTATTTTGGATCTACCATCTCTGGTGTTCCATCACGGTTTGCAAATATGAGTGAAAAATTGGATAAAATTCTGGAGTATCTTGATCTGAGTACTATCGCGAAGAGGGATAAGGTTGCAGTTAAGATGCATCTAGGTTTCAATGATGGATATCAGACTGTTCCTGTCTTCTTTGTTAGACGGATTGTAGAGGCGATTAAAAAACAAGGTGCATTTCCCTTTGTGACAGACAATCCCACCGCAGTGTATCAAGCGGCTTTTCGGGGTTACACACATGAAACTTGTGGCTGTCCAATTATACCTGTTGCTGGTGTTAGGGATGGTTATGTATCAAAGAAGAAGGTTGATGTCGAAGGTATTGACTACATCAATGCCGCGGGAGCATTACTTGATGCTGATGTGCTCATAAATCTAACACACTCAAAAGGACACGGAGCCTGCGGTTATGGAGGTGCTTTCAAAAACATTGCTTTGGGTGGATATAGTGGTCCAACAAGGTGGCAGAAAATTCACGGTATTGTTCATCGTGACAAATACTTCGATGAGGAGAAGATGACAAAAGAGCACCTTGATAGGCTTCGAGAAGCTTGTCCGAGAAATGCTCCCACTTGGAATGATAACACTGGAAAGGTATCACTAATGTTCTATGAATGTGACCAGTGCCACGGTGGGACGCAGCTATGTGTAGAGGCGGATGGTGGAAAGACTGGATGGTCTATAAATCCTGAGAACTTTGACGCATTCCAAGAATTGATGGCCGCTGCTGCAAAAATTATCCTCGATAGTTTTGATGATTCTAAGATATTTCATCTTAATTTTCTTCTTGATATTACTCCTTTCTGTGATTGCATGGGAATGTCTATGCCTGCGGTGATTGATGATATTGGAATTGTTGCCAGCAGGGACATTGTTGCTGTTGATACCGCAACATTGGATCTGATTGCCAAACAGGGTCTGAATGAATCTATAATTAAGCAGATACCTGAGAAGTATATGCGAGTGAATCCAAATCTCAAGGCGAAATTGCATCCATTCCAATTGATTCACGGACCTCTCAAAGATCCGTACAAGGTAGCACAGTATGGTGAAGCACGGGGGTTGGGTTCATCAAAATATAAACTTGTAGAGATACTCTCTGCAAATGAAACAGCAGCTATGGAACCTCCCAAACATCAATATGAAACAGGTCCATCGTTCTTCTAAGTTTCATTATCATATCGTGTCAGGAAAATCAGGATAATTGTTAGTAAAATTATCTAGACTTCCTCACCATTTTGAACGAATCCTAACCTACATCATTTCGACTCTCTCTTGCAGTTGATAAAAGAGCTATCTCTCCAGCAAATATCGTCATTAGTTGGACGGAGGTAGTCCGCGATTTGACATTAAGATGGTCGAGATGAAGACTAATGCATTGATGGATAGCATAGAACATCGAATAAGGAATTACTTGGTTCTTCCATGGTTGAATGATTACACAGATAATGGATCTTTCAGGACGGATGAATCTCCCGAAGGAGCAATCAGTTTTCAAGAGATCGGGAAATGGTTGATAATAACTGTTGTTTATCGCGGGGAAGGAACTACGATGGATCAATCTACAAATAGACTCAGTGGTGATCCCTACTACTGCGTTGTTCGCTATGATTGGATAGGATTAAGTGAGACCGCTCCGAATGAAGTTGAACCTATCGAAGAGCTGAGTGAATGGGCTATTCAATCGTTGATGTATGTACGAGAAAATACCGATATCGTAGCATGGGGAGTCAATGAAGGCTCATATATTGAGGATTTTAAGGCAGATGGCACACTTGTAATTCGTGAACAAAACGGTAGATATCAAGATGCAAATCTAGCATCAACTGGCGATTTGAGGAAAATACATCTCTAAACTCCTTTTATTATTTGAATTAGAAAATGAACTAATTATCACATGACTAATAAGTAGGTGTGTTGGTGAGTTTGGCATCCGCTGATTAGGAGGCTTAGTTTTGAAGCACGTAGAAAAGGCCATAATATTCATAATTGTACTTGTAATACCTTTACTTCTCTCTGGAGTCATACCTCCCGTGTATATGGAAGCAGAGATATTATCCTCTGAGAATCCAACGAAAGTTAACTCACTTTCATACGAAACTCATACTCCGATTTCCATACTTAACGATTCAATGTTCAATGACATCGCTAGTAGTGAAGAGTGGGCTGGTGAAGGATCACCAAGCTTGCCATATATCATAGAGGGGTATAACATCACTTCAGATACAACATGTATACATATACAGGATGTAACTCTAAGCTTCGAAATACGAAGTTGTTACATCACGAGCATAACTCCGTGGTCTGCCATTGGAATAACCGTCTATAATTCATCTCTTATTTCAATCACTGATACTATAATTGAAGGCAAAACCGAAGGAATCGTATTGGAAATGCTTTTTTCACCTTTAATTCTAAATTGTGAATTCACTAATAACAGCGCAGAGAATATTTTGGGTATTAACTCAGTGGGAACTGAAATTGATTCATGTAATTTTCATGACAGCAATGGTCATGGTATATATCTTGATGAATGTAATGAATCCGTTATTACGAACTCTGAGATAGTAAATATTGATGGCCCGGGAATATTTGTCTACAATGCTGAATTCGTAACGATTCTCCAAAATGAAATATCCGATTGTTCTCATAGAGGTATTTGGGTACTTGTCTCGCCCTACATTACGATTGAGGAGAATATTTTCCATAATAATTTGTATATCAGTGATGCTAGTGGCGCTATTCATCTTGCTGACTCTCCACACGCAGCTATAGTTGGAAATGAGATCTACGATAATGCTCGAAATGGCATTTACTTGACATCCTCAGATTGGGCGTATATCTTTGATAATGACATCTCTGGCAACTCTGACCATGGAATTGATTCAATTGCATCTAACAATGGCACAATTCTCCAAAACAATATTCATGGCAATGGATGGTGGCCTGTGATATCCAATGCCCTCTGCGGCATTTACCTCGGTTCAAGTGTTGATTGGTTAATCTCTGATAATTCGCTCTGGAATAATACACCGTCAGGAATTTCTCTAGAGAATGTTGAACGAATTGAGATCTGCAATAATGAGATTTTCAACAACACAGATGCAGGTATATATGGGGTTTCTAGCTCTCCAATTACTGGAGTCTATATCCTTCAAAATCGTATCTATGGCAATGGATATTATGCATCGTCACCATATTATCAAGCTGGAATATTATTGCTTAATGGAATTCTTGAATGTGTAATTGAAGACAATGAAGTGTACAACAATACATATTCTGGAATCTTTTTCTATGGTAATTACAATACTATCCGAAATAACCATGTCTATGGCAATAAATTGGCTGGCATACATACTGAAGAGTGCTATTACAATCTAATCTCTGAGAATATTGCATACGATAATGAATATGGCATATATGTCGTCAATGTCGGTACAAATGTCACTGGAAACATCGTCTACGACAACGAATACGGAATCTATATGGAATACAGTGGTGACTGCTTCATCTATGGGAACGATGTTGGTTGGAATGAGATCAATGCTTTCGAATCTGATACTTTTGCTGGTCAACCTCTATACTGGCATGATAATGTTAGCACAGGAAACTGGTGGCATAACTACAACTACACTGGTTATTACAATATTTCAAGTGATTCTGGTGATGACAATGTTGACCTTTGCCCAGCAAAGAGTCTAGATCTTGTACCACCAAGTGCAATTGATTTCGAGATTCTTGAAACTGGTAATACTCTGGTTTGGCATGCATATGCCTTGCATCCCGATCATTATGAAGTATTCATCGATAGTGTGAGTGTTCTTACTCACGTCTGGGATGGAGGAGATATCGAAGTCAATGTAGATGGGCTTACTGCTGGTGCTCATACAATAGAGCTGATAGTCTACCACCTGTCTGGACATTTCATGGGCAATAGCTCAGCTGCCAATGTGGATGACTTAACACCACCTGTAATAGATGGATCAGAAATCATAGAAGCAGTTCCTGGTGGAGCAATCAGTGTCCAATATACTGCAACAGACCCATCTGGTATCGATCTATGGGCTGTAAATGACACTGTGAATTTTCAAATTAGTTCAACCGGACTACTCACTAATATTGGTACATTGCAGGCAGGCAACTACACAATTCTCATATCAGTCACTGATTCATTTGGAAATAATGCATCAATGGTTGTAACTATTGTAGTCAGAACCACAGGTGGACTACCATCCACTTTGGTTCTAGCAATTGGTACTGGTGCGGCAGCTGTATTATTGGTCATAATACTAATAATCTACAAGCGGCGTGGTACGTAAAATCGAGAGGAGTCATTGACTCCTCCTTCTGTTTTTTATTAATACTGGAGATTATACTTCATATTGGAATGATAACACATGAGTGGAATTACTTGCTTTGTGATGCTACTCACTAAGTCTAACTTTTTTTCCATCTTCTGCATCAAGCACGAACATTTCTCTTATTTCATGAACAATTGGTTTGGCGACCACTTTTCTATAAGTTAATTGCTATTCTACCAGCAAAAGAAACTGTAATCGTAGAATTATCAGTATCTTAATACTAGCCCGGACCAATATTATTGCATCATTGTGTACTGCTTACTGAATTTTAGTTTTTATATATGCGAGAACTAATGATGAGAAGTAATATATACTTTCATCACACATTAGAAGTTCAGAATTTGCTATTTGCGGCACGCCTACGGATTTACTGAATATGGTTATGTGAAGCAAATGAGCAAGGAGAGAGTATGAAATGAAAAATATAAGTAAAGTATCTTTGCTATTCATCCTCTTTTTCTCTGGTATGTTTATAGTGCCCGTTATCAGTCAACAGATGATAACATCTAGTAACATACTTTCAGAGACTTATCAGAATGAAATAGCACAGACAGATTATATACCTGAGACGATCAGAGTGGCTATTTACAATGAGCCAAACATGAGTAGTCCAGTATATGATACTTCGGCAGGAGACAATAATAACAATGTAACTTTCCTGCAAGAGGTGTTAGAGAGTAAAGGATATCAAGTCACTTTATTGGATAGTGATGATATCTACAATCATGATCTAAAGACTGCAGATTTCGACGTATTTGTCCTTGCTGATAGCAATCCTCGTGAGAATATTACTAATCTTGTCGCGGATTATTGGCGAAATGGTGGTAGTATCCTAACGTTTGATGGCTCTGGAGTATTTCTCTGCTGGGCTGGTATTCTTCCCCCAGAGGCAGTTGGAACAACAGGTCGACCTACCTACTGGAACTATGTAGCTAATGATATCCTTATCAATGACCGACATCCTGTGTCAAAATCATATTCAATTGATGACTTGATCATCACGACTCCTGCAATTTACAATTATCTTGCATGGGACTTTGCCGTACTACAAGCAACTTCAATTGGAAGCGATTTGACAAAGATTGCAAGTACATCTGGTGATTCGAATTTAGCGACAATTGTTGCTTTCGACCCAAGTGATCGTGGTGGAAAAGTCGTTACAATCAGCTTTGATCTTGTTCATGGTAATGTACCCGAATTGAATCAACTCTATGCTGACGCTGTGGAGTGGCTAGCACCTAGTCCTAAGGGTCGGATTTTATTCGATTATTTGCATGAACCTTATTATGGAGTTGATGCAGATGAACCATCATCATACAATGCAGTAGGTCGTTATTCTCAACTAAGAGACATGTGGGTAAATCATACTTTCACTTTGGATAAACTATTTCCAGGTGAAGCTGATGAACTGACATTAGACATTTTGGCAAAATACGATTTACTATTCATTAATACACCAAATATTAACTATACTGCTTCAGAAATATCAGCTATTCGGAGTTGGATTTCTTCTGGCGGTGGTTTATTGGTCTTAGGCGAATTCCCATCATTTGCTGCTCGAAATCAAAGGATTAATCAAATCCTCTCAGGATATGATTTATGTATTTCATCAATCCAATATGCTTCCTCAAGTCTAATTACAACGAACTCCACATTTCACCCAATAAACGAGGATCTGGTGACAACCCGTTTTGAGGGAGGTTCTTATATCAATGTAACTGGTGATGCCACACCCATCTGGATGGATTCTAATGGTTTCGTCGCAGGGATTCAGGATGTTGGTAATGGAAGAATCTTCCTTGCCTCCGATATCAATTTCCTTGGTAACTATATTGATGAAGAAGATAATTTAGAATTCGGCTTGAATATTGCCAATTGGCTTTGCTCAGGCGGAGCAAAAATTCTTCTTTATACAGATGGAGCCTCATCCCTTGGGTCCAACTATAACTACTACAAGTCTCCAGCTACATTAGCTCTCAATGAATTAAGAGTCAACTACTTCATGTCAAATAATCGTGATTATTTCAACGAGAGTCTGAAGATGTACTCATGGGACTTGGTCATTATTGATGCCAACAATGATGCTCCTCTGAGTTCGCATTCATTGATTATAGACCACTTGGAATCTGGCGGCAAGATCATCTGGCGTGATTTCATGTTTCGATATTCTTCATATGATGATATCTGGAACTACCTTGGATTCGCAGGTCTTGACACTAGAATTACAATAGGTCCTCCTTCAGTATACATTTGGGAGTCGGATCATTCAATGTTCAACATGCCTGTTGACTACGGCGCAGACAATATATCCTCATCACTTAATCTTCTTAATACTGATTTCACTTATGTATCAGTTCTTGATAATGCAACAGCTCTTGCTGGTATCTCCTCTGCTTACGATGAGAATCAGTCTGCCATTATTCTTGGTGTAGGTGGAAGAGCGCTTTGTAACCAGTTCTCTATTACTCAATATTTTGAAGATACGGATGATTCAACCTACATGGATAATTTTGAGATGTGGATGAATGAGATTGCATTCATGCTTCAACCGACTATCAATCATCCTGCTGACATTGAGTATACAGAGGGTGAAACCGGAAACACTATTGGATGGATTGGTAACAGTGAATTGCCATTCGAATACAACATCAAAATGAATGACTCTGCAGTTACCTCGGGTAGTTGGTCAGGAGATGCAATCAATTTCAATGTTGATGGCTTGACAAATGGAACCTATGTCTATAGTATTACCGTATTTGATCGCGCAGGTTATTCAATTTCTGATGCGGTGACTGTGATTGTACTCCCATCTGTCACAAATACAACAACAGGTGGAGGTGGACTTCCACCTAACATATCTCTATTCATCATCATCGGTGCAGCTGGGATTATAATCGTCGTCATCATTGTTATCATGGTGAAGAAGAAACAGACTAAATAATTGATGTTCGAAGCCTGTTCAAATAACAGGCTTCTTCTTCTTTTTTTAATTCATTGAAGTGTCTGAGCAGGACCTCATTGCTTTTGCTTTTTTTGCCAGTCCCCAGATTGCTTAATTCTTTAAAATTCCTCTAAGTATGACATCTGTTATTTCAGCTGTTGAACCCCATCTTTTCGAATTGGATTCACCGATAAACCAATTGAATATGATTGTTGCAAAGACCGTTCCAATAAGACTTCTAATTAAAACCGGCTCTCGTATATTCCGTAATTCGCTCTTCATTGAAAAAACTTGTTTCATAAATTTTGAATCCACTGGAAAGTTAGTTTCAATTGCAGCTTGGATATGCATCGCATTCATCTCTACAAGCTCAACAAAAAACAAGTTCAATAAGGCTGGTTCACTATGAAGATCTCTATGAAGAAGATTGATTGCATTAGTTAGTAGTTCTTCTGCAGTTTTTCCTTTTACTTTTTCCAGTGTATCCAGAATATGGAATAGCGGATGTTTCTCGATAAATACTGCTTCAAAGATATCTTCTTTTCTTGAAAAATGGTTATAGATAGAACTCGCTTTAATTCCTGCTTCCTCTGCAATATCTCTCATTGAACTGCCTTGATATCCATTCTTTACGAATAATCTATATGCTGCTTCAAGGATTCTTTTCTTTGTCGAGTCATCGGAGTTCATGTACACACAACCTGCTATCTACAAGACATCTAAATAACTAACGTTTGTTAGCTACATATAACTCATTTGCCGCATGGATAATATGGTATGCATTTGAAGCCAAACATGTTCTATACCAAGAATCCACATGAAAACATGAATTCTGCATATATGTGAAGTGCAAATAATCTCTTACTCCTGATTTACATATTGAAATTTCATATTTATTAGCAAAAAGACCATCATGAACAAGGTAATAAGGGCACATACAATGGTAAAATATGCAGGCAATTAAGCAACAGGCGCCTTTCATAAATGATTTCGTAAGGGAGGACTCCCATTTCGCAGATTCAAGAATGATTACGCTAGTTTTGTACGACCTGCATATCTCAAAAGTGAGAGAATTCGCAATGACCTATCAAGAACGAGAGCCTATTGAGGCGACTGTGGCTGAACTTAAGCCACGGATGAAAAACATAACAATTACTTTCAAAGTGATTGAAGTAGGTGAAGAGCGAGAGGTTTCTTCCCGTAGTGATGGTGCAACACATCGTGTAGCTGATGTTACAGTGGGTGATTCCACTGGTACTGTGCAAGTACCTCTGTGGGATGAAGCCATTGATAACATTAATGCTGGATCGACTTACACATTGAAAAACGGATATACTGGTCTGTTCCGAGGAAATCTTCGACTAAATGTTGGAAAATATGGAGAGCTCGCAGAAGCAGAGACTGCCATTGAAGAAGTCAACACTGAGAATGACATGTCTGCTGAAGAGCATCCTGATGAACGCCCTCGACGAAGCTTTGGTAGAGGCGGCGGTGGCTACGGTAGAAGCAGCTATGGTGGCGGCGGTGGCGGCGGCGGATATGGCGGCCGAGATCGTCGTGGCGGCGGATACCGAGATGGTGGAGATCGCAGAAGAAGGTACTAGAAACTAACCTAATTACTTTCATTATGGTTGTGGTCATTTGAATGGATGACCACTGTTCCTTTCTTTCAGATTTAAAAATATAAGTTCAATTCATTGACTTTCTATCATTCTTATTAGCTCGTTTTAAAAGAAGTGATTTCATTGCATCAGACATATTGAAATGGTTATCTGATGGACATTCATCACATTTTTCTGTCTTGAGGGTTAATCCAATTTTTCTTAATAAAGTTTCAATTTTCTTTAAACCATCAATGTCGGTTTGCAGACCAAAGCCAAGGGCGGTTAGAACTTGGCATCCATAAGCAGTAAACCATAGATCTCTAAGTTTGACAGAATAATAGGATTCTGTAATTTGACCAATTTCTCTCATATATACATCAAATAGAATGAATTCTCTTCTAGTAATCGGAAGCGAAATCTGCTCTATCTCCTTTTTTCTCAACTCAAGAATTCTTGGAATTAAAATATCCGCTGGTGTCCCAACCATTTTTCCAACATCTAGAAGAACTGTGGTACCATTAGAGTCAAATTGCTCAAGAAGTGTTTCCACAAGTGTGTGTCTGAAAAAACTCTGAATGTCGATAAGGTCTGCTTCTAATGGAATATTCTCTAACGCAGTCAAGATATCATAATCGCATCCATAAAATTCGTCTAATCCTAATCCTTCTAAAATTTCCCAGCCGACTTCTAACCAAGTATCATCTGATACTCTTTCATGTATTTCTTTTACTAATTCAAGAAATTCATTGAATCCGTAACGTTCTATTACACCTGCTGACCTGATATTTGAGATTCTATCAAGGATTTCTTTGATATTTGATGTTGTCAATGGTGACTCCTTGTATTTATTATTAAGATAGACGAGTATAATTGGTCGTTTATTGTTATCCCTTTTTCACTTGACTGAAACAATCTTCTTTCTAAAAATGAGTGGTCCTTTCAGGAAAAAGTCCAAATGACTCGCAGGATTTCTTTATCAGTAACCATGCACCATCTCAATGAAGCGAGTTGTTTAATATGTCCGCATCTTCAGATTCTCAGCTTATTCAGAAAATAATGGAAGTCGTTCATGATGGGATGGTCGTTATTGAGAGCGAAGACATCATCATGATTAATCCTGTTTTTGCTGAAATGCTCGATTATGAGGTTGATGATATCCTCGATATGCCATTTGATGATATCCTTGACACAGTATCAAAACGTCACGATGCTGACAAGATTGAAGCTTTTCTATCAGGTCAATCTACTACTCAATTTACTACCAGGTTATCTTCCAGAAACGGCACTCCTATACATGTTGAGATAAGACCGACAACAATCAATATCGATGGTCAATCAACAATTCTAGCTTCAATTCGGAATGTCTCAACTCAGATTGCTCTTGAATCTGCTGTAACTGAGCTTGAGAATCGATTTGCTACACTTTATGATATGTCTCCCGTCGCGTATTTCACACTAAATCGAGATGGAATAATCGAACAGGTAAATGCAGCTGCTGAAGAACTACTTTCATGTGATGCTGAAGGGATTTTGGGAAATTCTCTTGCAAAATTCCTACCTGAGCCGAAGTTTGGATATGATCCTGGTGCAGATATCATTCGTGAAGTACTACGTGGAAAAAGTGTAACTGGTCTAGAGATTGAAATGCGTTGCAAGAATAATCGCACTATATGGGTGAGTGTTTCATCAAGAGCACTCTCCTCAGGTGTTGATCGACCAATTGAGATCGGATTTACGGCTATTGATATAACAAGACGGAAAACAACTGAACAAAATCTTCGTGAAGAGAGTCAGAGAGCTAACATGTACCTAGATGTAATGTCTACTGATCTGAATATGACTAACCAGAATGTCCTTTTTGCTCTCGAGGACCTAACAATTTCCTTAGATTTGCCTGACAGGCTAAAATATTTAATTAGTGAAACCGCGTGGAGCTTAAGAAATGCCGCACGAATGATTGCTAATATGGGTGTGCTGATTTCTCTTGACCATGCACCTCCTACAAAGACCAGAACAAAACTACTGCCTCACTTCAGCAAAGCTATCCGTGAAGCTACAAGAGATTTTGAATGGAAAGAGATTGATATTAAATCGAATATTCCTGATAGTGAGTTAGAGGTCAATGGGCATGCATTCATTTGGTATATTTTCTTTAATGTCATCCACTTTAGTGGTCGAATTGAGGAAAGAGATAGAGTCGCTATTACGATAAATGCATCTCTCACTGAAGATCAAGATACTATCAGAATTGAGTTTGTTGATGATAAACTTACTCTCACTGAAGAGCAAAAGATTTCGATATTCCGACGTGTTGAAGACTCAAAAGAACTCCCAACTGGAACTGGGATTGGATTAGCGGTAGTGGATCGTTATATCTCAGACCTTGATGGCCGAATATGGATAGAGGATATAGTCGCAGGAGATTCCTCTAGTGGTTCTAGATTTGTCATTCTCCTTCCTGCTTGGAAAGAAGCGCTCAAAATACCATCAATTATATTCTACAAGTCTGATCATTGTGTCTTTTGTGGACCTGTTCTTGAGAGTCTGACAGTGATTCTGAATGAGTTTGGAATTGGCACTTCCTATTTGAACATAGTAAATGTTGATGATCCAACAAGCGATGTCAATGAGAGTGATCTTCCCGCTCTTCCTACAATCCAGATGGGCAAAGAACAATTGTCAGGATTCCTCTCGGAAGACGATCTTCGTTCAGCAGTTTCCAAGTTACTATTCATGTCATGAATGTAAGCCGTTGTCAAGATGATTTGGCAATTTCAAAGCAATATCATCTATAATATTTCTTTCAGTTATACTCATATCTGTATGCAGTAATAGCCAATTCTGTATAATTCTCTTGTTTTGAGATGGGTGATTATAATGGAATTTTCAGTAATTCCAATTGGTTATGTAAAGAAATCACAATCACAAGTAACTATTGCAATTATAGATGAATATTGGGATGCTACAACACATCTTGAAAGATTCTCACATGCAATAATTCTTTGGTGGATTGACAGACGAGATAATCCTTCAGACAGAAAGGCAGTTTTAGCAATGCCGCCTAAAAAGAAAGGAAATGATCCTACAGGTGTATTTGCTTGTCGTTCTTCATCACGACCTAATCCTATTGGTCATACAATTGTAAAAATAGATTCACTGGATCCGGTGAATAAACGAATCGTAATTGATTACATAGATGCTGATTCTGATTCTCCAGTACTTGATATTAAACCATATTTGCCATCCTCAGATAGAGTTGAGAATGCCAAGGTCGCAACATGGTTTCGTGATTTACAGCCAAGATATTGTTGAAATAGTCATGGTCCTTCAAAGTATTTCTCTAGTAAATCATTCAAGAAGTCTGATCCTTTTCTGATGATTATCATTGGGTCTTCTACAATGTAAGAAAATCTGTAAGTCACTGCCGCACTTGGTTTTGCCCATATCTGATATGCAGGTCTCGTAACAAAGATTTCAGACCATTTATCGCAGATTTTATCAAACCATTTCATCATAGCCTTCTGATTATAACTCATATGAAGATTAAGATCAAATGTATATCTATAAGCCTCTTTTACGCTAGTCATCCTACGAAGTCTGACGAGTGCATCATCAAGTTGGCGTACATAGTTTCTCCCGCGACTTGTTGAAACACCTTCTTCTGCCTCTTCAGCCTCTTTGGTTTTAATGAATTTGCTTATATCAATTCTATAATTTGCTACCTCACTTGAAACGACCTTGCTATTTGGTACAAGCTCAGTGGTTTCGTCAGCTAAAAGCATTCTTGTATAATTCAGCGTAATCTCCTGAACAATGCCTTCAATACCACCAATTTTCACATAATCTCCGACTTTGAATGGTCGCGCTGTAAGAACGTACAAACCACTGACAATATTCCCCAAAGCTTGAGAGAAAGCCAAACCAATTGCAGTACCGAAAATTGCGCTTAGTGAGAGCACAGTTGCAAAGTTTGTTTGAAATGTGGTAACGACAATAGAAACAGCAGCTATGAAAAAGATGAGTCTAAGAATTAAGACAATGCCTGTTGAAGCTTCTATTCCCATACCTACACTCCGTAATGATTTTCTGAGTAATCTAGTGATAACGAAGTACAGGACTATCAAAATAATTAATGAAATTATTAATATCACATAAGGAACGAGTTGAATCCAATAATATTGAATATATCCGATCGGATCACTAAAGAAGTTTGGGGGCGTTGTCTGCAACGTTCTTAACCTCTGGAATATATAAAACAATATCTTATTTTAATAGTTTCATACTATTGAGTTATTCTTGGTTACACATTTTTATTAGGCTTTGATTATTTGATATCTTGGAGAGTATAATAATTGCCTCGTAGGGATTTTCATCTTACTGCTTCAATGGTTTCAAAATTCCTAGCAATTATGCTTATGCCTTTGACCCTCAATCTTTCTTATGTAGATGGATTATTCTATACATTAACATCAGGCTTCCTCTTGACTTCAATATTCGAGAGCGTCGGATATGTCAGGGCTGAAATGATTCTGAGTGGATATCTGCCTGGGATCATTTTTCGAAATCTGCTTCTCGCATTAATTGTATCCTTCCCTGGCTTTGTATACAATTATAAAATAGAACACATTCGCTTAAACAAATCATACTGGAAAATGGGTTTTGCCGTGTGTATCGCAATTGTCTTAGAAGCAGTAGCTGTTGCTGCCTTTGTCTTGCCTTATTTAACGGGTGGGAGTAATTATTGGAACAGTGATTATTATCTTCTCACCTCTAAATTGACTATCTATCCTACCCTTGTAATTGGGGTATTCATTATTCTTCCTTTAATTGAACGAATGAGCGTATCAATAGCGAGTCCAATCGACTTTCATGATAGAAGTATGTCTGAGATATTAGAACTACCTGATTTGGAAATAAAAAGAGAAAGACGATTAGCAAGGATTTTGTGGGCTGTTTTATGCTTCTCTCCGTTCATTTTAAGAATGGATTATTATTATCAAATTGCAGTAAATATTTCGAGTTTACTTTTCTACATAACATATTACAGCAATGTCTTTGATTCCAATTCATACATCTATGTTTATGGAGGGGTTGTTGGTCTAGGTTCGATGCAAATGATGGCACTATATTATGCAGGTAATTTTTATTTTGTTCGAGAGATTTATCAGTATTTGAAGAAGCAAATCACCAAAAATAGACTGCAGCTAGTTGGGGTCCTGGCAACTTTTCTCCCTCTTATGATCCATATCTTTATTCCTGTCTATTATTATGCTATATCAATAGGATACAATACACTTCTAATTCCAATACCCTCCATTTTCTTCTTTGGATTACTTATAGCAAGATTCCATAAACCGATGGTTGGTCAATTAGATACGATTTGGACTGATGAAGAACATCACTATTGGTGGGACAAAGAAGAAAAACAAACACCGGGTGATGAAGGATTGTTCTCAACACCTGAAACTCCATATCGAAATAATGAGACCCTTGTCAAGGTTCCAATTCGTTATCGAGTAACCTCAAAACTCAAGAAACTTACGAAGAGAGATGATGAGTGATCTCTTATTCAGATATCTTAGCTGTTTTCAAAAACTAGCGTTTTCACTACAATCGGTACAACTACATCTTCGATAATTGGAGCTCCAATATCTATGAAGTCGCCTTCATTCAAAGATATTTCATCTATCGATAGAATTTCATTGGTTATGCCCGTTTCTCTTCGCATTATATTCCCCACGCTATTTCCAATATCTGTATCGAAACACATCATGATTGGTTGATTTTTTGCTATAGTGTTAGGTAATGCTGCAACCACACCCTTGGCAAATTTCATCAAATTCTCATATGATGGCCTGACTGCATCTTTGAATGAGAGTATCATTCTATCATCCCCTTCTCGAAGATCGAATCTTTTGATCGCCAATTCAATTGCTCTCTGAACTGCAATTTCAGATGCTTTTCGTCCCGGAGTATGAGGAACTATAACTGGTAGATTCCTTATTGGGTATTGTAGACCTGATGAGAGGAAAGTTGTTGATCCACTTACTTGCAGGCTAAAACTACCTGCTCCAATGACTGTTGCTCTAATTCTCTGGTCTGGTTCTGCAATTGGCAATTGCAACTCATTAGCCTTTGTCTTTATAGATTCTGCAAGCAGGTATCCTATATCATTGAATTGTTTCTTTTCAACACCATAGTAATATTCTGCAACACCTCCTGAAAACGTTATCATATCTACATGATCCTCATATGATAGTGATGAGGTCATCATTAATAATCGTGTGCTCTCTCTAGTCACCTTTCCTAACATACTTTCAAGTAATGCTTCAGCTAGTTCATCAGCAATTTTCTTCATTTCATCCTGATTTAGCAATTCACCTACATTAATCTCAATACCTAGCAAGGCTGCAATTTTCTTACCTGTTTCTTCAAGTCTTATGACTACACTGTCGTCATTCGTGGCGACAAGTCTTCCACCAACATTGATTGCTGCTGTTCCAAGGATTCTTCCTTCTGCACAAACTGCAATATTAGAAGAGCCTCCTCCTATGTCCACATTCATGATTGTCTTCTTCAACTCTGCAGATCTTGTTACAGCTCCTGATCCATAGGCTGCAAGTACTGATTCAAAATTTGGTCCCGCTGTGGCCGCAACGAATTTGCCGGTTTCACCTGCTAACGCATTAACAATCCATTCTGCATTCTCTTTCTTTGCAGTTTCACCAGTAATAATGACTGCTCCTGTATCTATCTCAGTCACTCCGATGCCTGCGGCTTGGTAATCCTCAAGTAGAAGGTCTCTGAGCCCTTCAAAATCAATATGTTTTGGATCTTTAAATGGTGTGAGATGGATTGGCCCTGAGTGAAGAATTTCTCGAGATACAATCTCAAATTTCTCTGTTGGTGTATTCCTGTCTTTTTCAAGTATTATCCTACTAAAAACAACATGAGAAGTTGATGTACCAATATCTACGCCAACACTTGTAAGCTCTCGTCGTTGCACCTTCAGAATATCTATCCACCTCTCTGTAGCATTAAAGCCTTGGCTTTTTGATGTACCTTTTAGCTTTATGTTCTCGGCTTAAATTTAATATCATACCATAGATTTCATAACGAAGCGATTCAGAGGTCGTTTGAATATCGGTTGATGTGATTAAGCAACAGGGAATGAATGAAAGAGTATGAACGCTATTAGAGACCTACCCGCACTTTTAGAGAATCTTGAACCACGACACATTCCAGGTGAATTCGTCTTCTGTTCAATTGACTCGCAAGAACTTCAAGCTTTTGGAGATACCCCGCTCTTAGTATTCAGAGAATCCGAGGGTGTAACAATAGTCGTCTTAAAGGATATCGCTCTTCAACACTCCTTGACCTTTGATAATATTTGGGGATTATTGACGCTATCTGTACATTCAGACCTCGAAGCTGTTGGACTCCTCGCAATAGTTACCAAAATACTAGCGGAGTCTGGCATAAGTGTCAACGTAGTATCTGCATATTATCATGATCATCTTTTTGTACCATATTCACTGGTCTTTGAAGCTTTAAAAATTCTTGAAGAAGTATCAGATTCTACAAAGAGATGATTACTTCTTTTGATTTCTTTCCACTCATGTAGTCAATATCAATTCTTCCAATATTAACTCTCTTTAGGGAGCTCTCAGAGATCTGCTCTCGAATTACTTTTTCGGGATCCGGTTCAAGAGATTGAATCATTGTTTTAAGTGCGTATTCCTTTTCCTTAATATCATGAACAAAGGTAACTCTCCCTCTAAATTGAGTGGTAGCATACAGATGATCACATGAACCCTTAGCGTACCCTTCATCTTGCATGGCTTGCCCCCAGACTATATCATTTTTCTTTAAGATATCAATCTTCTTTCCCTCCTGCGCACAATGAAAATAGATGCAGTTCTTTTGGATATCATATCCATGACTTAAAGTAACGAGATATGGTTCATTCTTATTGCACATCGCTAGTGTGATGTACTTCGCATTAGTAACAATTGAAATCATTTCATCTGTATCATCTATCGATTTTTCCTTCCGTCGAATATCTCTCATAGATAGAACACCTTTTTTTAGAATTCAGTTAGAAGATGATGCTAAGTATTCGTTCATAAAATCAATTCACGTGTTAAACTCTTCTTAGCCAATTCAGAGATTGAAGTAATCCTTTTTTGTGTTACTAATCATTGGGAAATTATGATTACGCTCTCTGATATTCGCCAGGCGCATAATAGAATTCGAGATAAGATTGAGAAGACTCCTGTTATGAGTTCTACGACCATTGATCGAATAACTGGTTGTGAAGTGTATTTCAAGTGTGAAAACTTTCAGAGAGTTGGAGCATTCAAATTTCGAGGTGCCTATAATGCAGTATCTCAGCTAAGCGAAGAGGAAAAAGAACGCGGAGTTATTGCTCATTCCTCAGGCAACCACGCTCAGGCATTGGCTTTGGCTGCTTCTATGTTAGGAGTAAAGGCTACAATCGTGATGCCCAAAAACTCACCAGCAGTAAAAGTAAATGCTACTAGAGGGTATAGTGCTGAAATTGTCTTCTGTGAGAACAGCACAGAGAGTCGAGTAGCAGTGGCAAAAGAGTTGATCGAGATGCATGGTTTTACACTTATTCATCCCTATAATGATCCAAGAATAATAGCTGGAGCTGGTACTGCAGCACTTGAACTCATTGAAGAAACCGGCCCTCTTGACTACATCTTTGCTCCAGTAGGTGGTGGAGGACTAGTAAGTGGCACCGCAATAGCTGCAAAAAATCTGTGTTCCGATGCAAGAGTAATTGCCGTTGAACCTGAAAATGCTGATGATGCGTACCGATCAATCAAAGCTAACGAGATACTCCCAAGCATCAATCCTAATACAATTGCTGATGGTCTTCGAACACAATTGGGCGAAATCACATTTGAGATAATTAGAAGATATGTTGATGAGATTGTATTAGTAAAGGAAATTGAAATTATCAATGCCATGAGATTACTCTGGGAAAGGATGAAGCTTGTTGTAGAACCCTCTGGAGCAGTTTCTTTAGCTGGTCTCCTAAAAAAATGTGACGATATTGAAAGAAAACGAATAGGCGTTATTATTAGTGGCGGTAATGTTGATTTGAGTGCGTTCTTTGATAGTTATTCCAAGAAAGTCATCAATGCTTAGAGTTTTGGTGCATTGGCAACCAGATCGTAAACTCTGCTCCTTTTTGTCTTTGATTCTGAATACGGTCATGGACGCTGATGCGACCGCCATATTTGTCACAAATTTGCTTTGATTGATGAAGTCCTACACCACCATAACGTCGAGATATATCGAATATTGCTATTTTAAGTGCGTCTGAGATACCAGGGCCATTGTCTGCAATCGATATATTATACCCGTCTCCTTTCTTTTCGAGAACAATCCAGACTTTACGTTCTGATTTCGGATTGTGTTCAATAGCGTTCTCAATGATGTTGTCCAAAAGTTGTTCCAAAAACTGGTCTGCATTAACAATTGCATTATCTGCTTTCAGTGTAATTGCGATATCAACATCTCTATGCTGGTCCATCATCTGAGAAAGAACTGATTCTAATGCAGGTCCAAGCTTTCGAGGTTTCAAAGGCACAGCCATTAATGGTTCAGTTACTTTGACTTTAGAGATCATACTCTGACATCGTTCAACGGCAGATGTAATTTGACCTAATAGTCTTCTTACTTCAGAATCATGTATCTTCATCTCCATAACCATAGTGCTTCCCAAGATTATCTGTAACTGATTTCTAAAATCGTGCGACATCAGATCGAGATACAGCATGGCTCGTTCTTTCTGAGTCTGAAGATGCCTCTCGGCATTTATTCTATCTGTTACATTTAAAGCGACAAGCTGCAAGGCTGCCGTTTCTCCGTACTTTATACGGCGTCCAAACATCTCTAACCATTGCATTGTACCATCTTTTTGAAAGACACGTATTGCCATAGGTATACTAGCTGGTGGGTCTCCCATGACAAGTTCTTGAAATCTCTTCATAACTATGTCAAGGTCATCAGGATGTATAATAGATTGTATCTCTTTAGAAGATAATGAAAGTGCTTCATCTACTGTTCGTCTTAGAAAGCCCGCAAATGCAGGATTGGTGAATAGTATGGAAAGCGGAGTTGCCTGAATAATCATTATTCCTTGAAGTGATTGATCTACAAGTGCTCTGTATTTTTGCTCCGAGTTGATTACTGCTTTTTCTGCTGTTTTTCGATCCTCTATGTTTCGTGCGACACCGAGAACTCCCGTCGGTTTTTTGTTTTCATTTCTCATGAATGTTCGTGTTGTTTCTATCCAGATAATTGAACCATCCTTTCGTTTCAATTTCATTTGTATGGGCGGAGATTCTCCTTTTGTAAGAGTCTGGTCGGCTATCAATTCCTCATTTAATGCCTTTTTCATTTCTTCAATAGCAGTCCAAACAGATTCTGGTGTAAGTAATTCAATTAATGATGTACCTACTAACTCTTCAGCAGTATATCCAGTAAGTAACTTAACTGAAGAACTGAGGTATGTGACATTTAGCTCCAAGTCTGTTGTGTAAATTACATCAGTAACATTTTCTGCTAGTAGTTGGTAACGTTTTTCAGTATCTTCAAGAGCCGCCTTTGTCTTTCTAAATTCCGTCTTTTCAAATATCTGACAAAGATATCCTTTCAGGTCACCATTTCCCTCCAAACCTAATGGTGTTATAAACGCGTCAATAACAATGGTTCCTGTTCTACTTGATTTGCTTACTAATTTTTCAAAACTATATTCAATTTCAAATCTCACCTGTTTTCCTCGGATTAAATCCGCCTTGATATCTCTCGGAATACTGACATCATCAAAGAGGGATAGACCATTAATCTCATTACGATTACTGATTCCAACTATTTCCAAGGTAGCTCTATTGACATTGATCAACACACCCTTTGGATCAAAGAGTAAGACACCAAGTTGAGATTCATTGAAAATTCGCTCCATCATCTCATTACTTTCTTCAAGTGCTTTTCTTGATTGCTTGATTTCAGTAATATCTGTGATTACTGCAAAAGATCCCTTATGCTTGCCCTCTTCATCTATAAGTGGTGTACCTGATACTATTGTTGGTACCAATTCGCCTCCTTTTTTGCTCCATTCCAATTCATATTGAGTTGCGTGACCTTCAGTTCTTTGTCTGATATTATCTCTTATGATTCTTTTATTGTCATCATTAAGAAAATAGACAATTCTTTTTCCAACCATCTCTTCGGGACTATATTCCAACATTCTAGCAAATCTCAAATTGACATAAGTGAATTTTCCTTCTTCATTGATGATTCCAAAACCATCGTTCATAGATTCAACTAATGCTCTATATGTTGCTGCTTGTTCTTTTTGACTTAACTCAGGAATCTGTTCATTTGGTGGTTGGTCGGTTTTCATAAAACCACGTCTGATTTTTCCCTTAATTGCCAACTTAGCTAATAACTACAAGTGCATATAGGCTTCTCTCGGATGTAAATGGGTCTACTGAAAATGGATTAATATCTTCGGACTACTCTCTAGGACTGTGATGTTCTCTCATTTGTATTTGGATGTCAAGTAAAAGCAAATAGACATTATTTGAAGACATATCTGGGTTAGTTCATTGTCCCGCTGGATCATGCACATAGATATGGATGCTTTTTTTGCGTCTGTAGAACAATATAGAAACCATCCTGAGCTAATTGGAAGAGCAGTATGTGTTGGACATGATCCAAAAGGCGGAAATGGGCGAGGAGTAGTCCGTGCTGCTTCATATGAGGCTCGAGCTAAGGGTATTCATGCTGGTATGCCTGTTTCACAAGCTTATCGTCTATGCCCAGAAGCTGCATTTGTTGATGGTTCGTTTGAAAGCTATTTACTTGCATCAGATGAGTTCATAGATATCTTGCGAGAGTATGCTGACAATCGTTGTGTACGGAGAGCCAGTATAGATGAAGCTTACATTGAGGTAACAGAGGGAGTAACAGAGTATGAAAGTCCCATAAAATATGCTCAAGAAATTCAAGAGCACATCCGTATACGGACCTCATTGCCCTGTTCAATTGGAATCGCACCTA